>RFOO01000204.1 GCA_009926645.1 bacterium
CCGACGTACTTGTTCGACCATGTAGTCAAAGATGATGCGGTCTTCGACAATTTTTCGATACGCCAGAGGCGTGATACCTTGAGCGCGCAGGGTAGCAATGAAGCGATTACGATTGCCGTTAAAGTCGCGACGAATCGTGTCTTCGATTTCTGCATCGATATAACTCGATGGAATCATGCCCGAACTATTTTTAAACTCAGCAATCACGAGTTGACGATCGGTGGCAGATTTTAAGGTCTCGTTTGCAATGTCATCGACGGTTTTATTAAACTCGTCGTCGGATTTAGATTTTTCCCGAATTTCCTTCACAAAGGGCGCAACTTGTTGGCGGACTTCCGAAAGCGTTATGGGTTGGCCATTAGCACTACCAGCAATTCGCTCAGAATTCATTTCGCTCCAGCGTTTGGCCGCTACTTCTTCAAGGCTTTGATCGGCATTCGAAGTCTTTGTTTCAGCCTTTAATGTGAAGGCCAAGCAAAGTAGGGAAAGAGGAAGCAAAGCTTTCATTGGCTGAAGGGATGGGGGAGACGGAGCAGGAATTGACGTATCTCTTTAAGTCTCCGCAGGGGGTCCCTTGCGGTCAAGCGGGGAAAGCGATTTCCTACTAAAACTGGCTCAAAACGGCCTTGATTATTGCATTGTTCACAAC
Organism: bacterium; assembly: GCA_009926645.1. Lineage (GTDB taxonomy): Bacteria > Verrucomicrobiota > Verrucomicrobiia > Opitutales > UBA953 > UBA953. The sequence goes on from RFOO01000204.1 coordinate 650, forward strand.
GCAAGACGTTCTCTTGGTTGCTGATGGTTAACACGCCTTTGGCTTCTCCGAGGCAACGGATTTCGCCGAGCTCTAAAAGTGCCTCGGCTTCGGGCGGTAATTTTCCGTAGCGGTCAGTGAGATTTAGTTTCAAATCAGCAATTTCTTGAGCATCCGTCGCAAGCGCAATTTTGCGAAAGGCCTCAATGCGCAGACGCGTTTCTGGTATCCAGTCTGAGGGTAAAGTTGCGGTAAGTGGGGTGGAAGATTTTTCGTCTTCTGAGTGCGTGAGGGAGTCACTGGGACTGCCAAACGAAACGAAATCGAGGTTAACCTCACAGCGTTCAACCAAGGCTTGTTTTTCACCTTTAGCTTTGGCCACGCTACGACGGAGGAGTTGGCAGTAGAGTTCGAAACCCACCGTGGAGATGTGGCCACTTTGCTCGGCGCCCAGAATATTGCCTGCGCCACGAAGTTCTAAGTCGCGCATGGCAATGCGAAATCCTGCACCCAGTTGGTTGTATTGACGAATGGCAGACAGGCGCTGTCGTGCACTTTCTAAAACGGCGGTGTGATGGTGTAAAAATAAATAGGCGTAGGCTTGGCGATTAAATCGACCGACCCGCCCGCGTAACTGATAAAGTTGAGCCAACCCAAATCGATCGGCACCTTCAATAATCAAGGTGTTGCAATTAGGAATATCGAGACCCGTTTCGATGATGGTTGTGCAAACCAGAACATCGAACTCACCAGCAACGAAAGCGGCCATAGTGTCTTCCAATTCACCTGCACTCATTTGACCGTGTCCTACTGCGATTTTAGCCTGAGGAATTAATGTGCGAAGTTTTTCTGCGACCGCCTGAATGGTTTCAACGCGATTATGAAGATAGAAAACTTGTCCACCCCGATTGAGTTCTGCCTTAATCGCATCGCTTACTAATTTCTCGTCGTAGTGACGAACCACCGTGCGAATCGGTAATCGCTCTCGCGGGGGAGTTTCGATGACACTTAGATTTCTTGCCCCTAAAAGTGCCAGATAAAGAGTTCGAGGAATCGGGGTTGCGCTCATGGCTAAGACGTCAACTTCAGTCCGTAAACGCTTGAGTCTTTCTTTATGTCTGACGCCAAAGCGATGCTCTTCATCGATAATCACTAAACCGAGTTTGGCAAAAGAGGTTCCATCGGAAAGAAGGGCATGAGTTCCTACGACAATATCGACCAAGCCTGCAGCGGCTTTCGCTCGTACCTGACTCTTTTGCTTAGTACTACGAAAACTGCTCAACAGTTCGATTGAGACTGGCCAGCGACGTAAGCGTTCGCGAAAAGTGGCGAAGTGCTGTTGAGCTAAAACGGTCGTTGGAGCTAAAATGGCTACTTGGTAACCGCTGAGAACGCTTTTGAAGGCGGCGCGCAAGGCTACTTCGGTTTTTCCGAATCCAACATCTCCACAGATTAAACGATCCATGGGAATAGGCTGTTCCATGTCTGCCTTACATTCACGAATGGCTTTTGCTTGGTCGGGTGTTTCGCGATAAGGGAAAGAACGTTCGAATTCACCCATCCAGGGGTTTTCTTGGTCTGCTAGGTGAACGAGACCTGGCTGGGTGGCTCGTTCAGCTTGCAGACGAAGAAGCTGTGTCGCTAAGTCGATGGTCGCTTTCTCGACTTGTTTGCGCGAGCGCTCCCAGCCTCCACCGCCGAGTTTAGAGAGTTTGGGTAAACCTCGGCCGATGCCGACATAACGCGATAATAAATGGGACTCGCGCAAGGGTAGGTGCAGCGCGGCTTTGTTGGCAAATTCGAGACTGACATAATCTTCGGTGCGACCGTTGTTTTCAAACGGACGAATTCCTCGATAGAGACAAATGCCTTGGGTGGCGTGAACGAGAAAATCACCTTCCGAGATTTCACCAAAATCAAGAGCTCGCCCGATGGCTGGTTGTTGGGCGGTTCGCCGACGTGGAAGAGTCGC
>RFOO01000205.1 GCA_009926645.1 bacterium
CTTCGCTCGTGGATCGTAATTCTTATAGACGCGGTGACCAAAGCCCATCAGACGAACATTCTTCGTCTTATCTTTAGCATCAGCGATAAACTTAGAGCCATCGTCTCCTGAAGCATGAATGTCTTGTAACATCTCAATCACCGCCTGATTCGCGCCACCATGAAGAGGTCCCCAAAGCGCACAGACACCAGCCGAAACGGAGGGGAAAAGATTAGCTCCACCCGAAGCAACCATGCGCACAGTCGAGGTCGAGCAGTTCTGCTCATGATCGGCGTGTAAAAGGAGAATTAAATCCAAAGCCTTAGCGATTTCAGGGTGTACCTGATAATCAGCGTTGGGTTGAGAGAAAAGTAAGTGCAAGAAGTTGGAACAATAATCCAATCCTGGCTTAGGATATACCGGCGGTTCGCCTTCCTTCGCACGGTGAGCCAGTGCTGCTAAAGTGCGAACTTTGGAAATAAGAACTGCAGCGGTTTCATCAAACTTCGCCAAATCATGCGCACGCTCATTGGTACCAAGATCAGGGTTATAGCAACCCAGAGTATTCAAAGTTGCAGAGAGCACCGCCATCGGATGGGCACTGCCTGGGAAACCACTCACGGCAATACGGATACCATCATGCACTTGGGAATTATCTAAAATCTGGGTCTTAAACTTAGTCAACTGAGCCGCATTGGGAAGTTCTCCGTAAATTAAAAGATACGCTGTCTCAATAAAGGTCGACTTCTCTGCCAACTCTTCAATGGAGTATCCGCGATAACGCAAAATTCCCTTGTCACCATCAATGAAGGTTACCTTCGACTCGCACGCACCGGTATTGGCGTAGCCGTCATCAAAAGTCACATACATCGTCTCATCGCGCAGTTTGCGGACATCGACAGCATGTTCACCTTCCGTTCCAACAATGATCGGAAGGACGATATCTTTATCGTTAAGTTTAAGTGTAGCGTTGCGTGAGCTCATGACGTTAGGGGTTTCGCCAGAGGTCAGAGAGACACTAGCGAGCAGTTAAAGTCAGGAAATTGCGGTACATTTGCAAGCCTTTGACCTGACTTTTCTCGGGGTGAAACTGGGTAGCCATCACCCTCCCTCGCCTTACCCCACTCACAAACTGGCCGGCATAATCGGTTTCACACCAAATGATCGAAGGGTCCGTACTGACTAATCGATAACTGTGAACAAAATAGAATGGCTCCCCCTCAACCCTCAACCCCGCGGTCAATGGGCTGGCCTCTTTAAAGACAGCCTCATTCCAGCCCATGTGGGGGATGCGCAGCTGACCTTGAGACGGGAAACGAGTAATGACCCCAGGAAAAATACCCAACCCCGCACGGTTACCCTCCTCGGAACGCTCAAACAGAGCCTGCAATCCAAGACAAACCCCCAAAAAGGGACGGTCAGCCGCAATCCACTCCCTCGTCTGCCCCAACCGCCATCAATGCCCGTGTGACACTTCGCAAATTACCCATGCCATAGTCAACAACAGCAACGCGAGGGCGAGGGTTGGTGCGAGAAGATTCTACCATTAGGCGAGCGTCCCCTTGGTGCTAGGAACGCGACCTCCTTGACGAGGATCAATTTCCACCGCAACACGCAAGGCACGAGCAAAGGCTTTGAATAAAGCTTCCGCAACGTGGTGAGGTTCCTCACCATACTCGAGCTTTAAGTGTAAATTACAACCGAGTGAATTGGAGAGCCCTTGGAAAAACTCTCTCACCAAAGCGATGTTAAAGTCCTTCACCATATAGTTGGTGACCTCAACTTGATAAACCATCAAGGGACGATTGCTCAAATCGATGACGCAACGCACCAACGTCTCATCCATTGGAAGAATGAAAAATCCGTAGCGACGAATACCTGCTTTGTCACCCAAAGCTTCTTTGATGGCAGAACCTAAAACGATGCCAACATCCTCAACGGTGTGGTGATAATCCACATCGGTGTCACCCGAGGCATTCACTTTTAAATCAATCATCGCATGACGACTGAACAAAGTAAGCATGTGGTCAAAAAAAGCGACCCCTGTAACAACCTCAGACACACCGGTACCGTCCAGATTGACTGAAAGATGAATCTTGGTCTCCGCGGTATCGCGTCGAATGGTGGCTTGGCGAGCTCCTACGGTCATAACCAAGCAATCATCTGCCACCGCTAAAATGTCAATCTCACCCTTCCGTCCAAGCCTTGGCTGCCACTAAAAAGGCATCCATTTCGGCATCGGTTCCAATCGTGATACGCAAACCCTTCTCGGTTAAAGGATGTTGTGGAAAACGTCGGACGAGAATCTTTCTCTCACGTAAAAACTGAAATGCCGACTCCGCCAAAGCCACGGAGGGACTCTGCTGAGGCTTTACAGGATTAGCTAAAATAAAATTACCAGACGAGGGATTCACCTGCCACCCATAATCACGCAAAACGGAAGTAACCCTCGAACGAGTCGCACAGATTTTTGCCACGGTCGATTTCAACCAAGCGGTATCTTCTAAAGCAGCTACCGCCGCAACCTGTGCCACACGATCCACGTTATAACTATCGCGCACACGATGCAAAACTTCGGCAACTTCAGCCGAACAGAGAGCATACCCGACGCGCAATCC
>RFOO01000206.1 GCA_009926645.1 bacterium
TTCATGGCGACCTTTAACGCTAAGCTGTCCTATTCCCGCTTCGACTTTGCCCGAGCAGTTGGATGGAGGCCAAGCGTTTCGTTGGCGTCTATCCGATAATCACGAATGGCTGGGAGTAATTGGTCGAGCGGTCGTTCGATTGCGATTCCGAGAAACTCAGCTCGAGTGGTGCAGTTCCGATAGCTCTGCGGCTTTTGCAAAAAGGATGGGGGATTACTTTGATGAGTCGGGTATTCAGGTTCAACTGATTGATCAATTACCCTGGCGTTCTGATGTCGTTTTAAGTCAAGCGATTCGAAGTTATCCAGGATTACGGATTCTTCGCCAAGATCCCCACGAAACGCTTGTTGGATTTCTTTGCAGTTCGAACAAAAGAATTCAGCAAATTCGTATGATGGTTTCTTCTCTCGCCCAGAATCTGGGTGAACCCATCGCCGAGGATTATTATGCTTTGCCGTCATGGTCGGCGATAGCCAGTGCTTCTGCCACCCAATTAAAGTCGTGCGCCTTGGGATATCGCGCAAAATTTCTTCAAGGCACCGCACACAAACTCAAAGATAGACCCGATTGGGAAAAAGAATTTTCCAGCCTTCCAACGCCCCAACTCCTTGAAACTCTGCAAACCCTGCCTGGGGTAGGTCCTAAAGTGGCAGCCTGTGTAGCCCTTTTTGGGTTTGGTCGTTGGGAGAGTTTTCCTGTCGATACTTGGATCGTGCAGGTGCTAACTCAGGCCTACGGTTTACAGGGATATTCTGCGAAACAGTTGGAGCAGTTTGGCCAGGCCCATTTTGGTGCAGCAGCGGGAATTGCCCAGCAATACCTCTTTGCGAGTGCTCGTTCGGGTCAATTAGGTGTCCGCCTTGGCAAAAACGAGAAGCTATAATTTAACCGGAACCCCCCAAGTTTCTTGAATGATGGTGGGGGTTAAAACGTCTCGCGGTTTACCATGGGCCACGTTTTGACCAGCTTTGAGTAGAGTGAGTTCATGGCATTGATAGGCTAATGATAAATCATGGGTTGCGACGAGAACGCCTGCCCCCTGATCGGCCATTTCTTTGATGGCACGCGTGACGAGTTCAGCTCGGCAAAAATCAAGGGCTGCCGTGGGCTCATCAAGTATGACACATTTATCTAAAAAATTTCGATGCAGGCTGAAAGTGAGGCAAAGGTGAGCAATTTTGCGTTCACCACCTGACAAAGCCGAAAGGCGATAAGACTTTTTTTCACTAAGAGCGAATCGCTTCGTCCATTCTTCAAATAAATCGATTTGCGGTGAAAGCTGACCGAGTTCTTCGATTGTAAAATCCCAAGTAGAGTGAGGGTTTTGCGGAGCGTAGGCGAAATGGTTAGCTAAATTTTGAGTCAGTGAAATCGACGAAGGAATTTGAGTGACTAAAACTTCACCCTGGATGGCGGGAATAAGACCCATGCTGGAGCGTAATAAAGAGGTTTTGCCAGCACCATTCGCTCCGACCACGCCGATGATTTCTCCCGAAGAAACCGTTGTTTGAATTCTTTCTAAAATCGTTTTTCTCCCTAGGGCGGCGGTGAAATTTTTAAACTGTAATAAAATTTTACTCATGTTGGCGTGAGGCAATCCAAACAAAAACGGGAGCGCCTAACAGGGCTGTCATGGCTGCTGCCGAGAGAGGCGTTTGTGGCCAAAGTGTACGACCGAGGGTGTCGGCAGTTAGTAAAAGGATGCCACCAAGTAATCCTGCTAAAGGTAGAACCGTTGCATGTCTCGGGCCTAGAATGGCGCGAGCTAAATGCGGAGCCAGCAGGCCGATGAAGGCAATTTGTCCGACCAGGCAAGTGGCGGCGGCAGCGGCGAGAGCGGTAAAAAGAATACTACGGCGACGAACTTGTTGAACGGGGCAGCCCAGCGTGAGGGCAACATCTTCCCCTAAGGAGAGTCGGTCAAGGTCTCTACTTTGCAGGCATAAAAAAACCGAAGCGGTGAGGCATAGAATCACAGGCACAGCAATCAAGGGAAGGGTAGCAGTCCCGAGCCAATCTCCAGCCATTCCGCTGGCTAAAACGTCGCGGGTCTGGCTGTTTCGTGCCGCTAATATAAGTGTGCCGGCAGCGGCAAATGCATTTAGCCCTAGTCCTGTTAAAAGTAATCGAGCGGTTGATCCTTTACCACCGATGATAACGAGTAAAAACGAAAGCAGGAGGGCTCCGGTGAAAGCCGCACTAGGAATGAGCCAAGGATTTTCCCAAACAATTGTATCGGTGTTAGATAAAAGGACGGCGATACCGAGAAGTGCTCCGCCAAAAACTCCAGTTAAACCAGGGTCGGCGAGCGGATTTCGAAAAAGGCCTTGTTGGGATGCTCCGCCTACACCAAGAGCGATTCCAGCGACAACAGCGGCTAAGACTCTCGGAAATCTTAAGAATAGTAATTCATTTTCATTACCCCAACCCATCGCCGAACTTCCCAGGGCTAGAGCACCTAGCGCACAAAGGGAGAGTCCGATGAAGAGAATGCCGATCACGAGCCAGGGATGGATTCTCTTCATCGGCCTAAAATAATCTCAAAAGGATT
>RFOO01000207.1 GCA_009926645.1 bacterium
GCTTTTTCATCAGGGCGATCGCAGCTGATGAAAACGACGGCGAATTTGTCTTTGTTTAATTTGGCAAACTTTACTAATTCGGGTGTGAAAAGTCGGCAGGGACCACACCAGTGAGCAGAAAAATAGAAACCGACCACTTTACCATTGAGTGTTGAGGCATCGACTTTTTTCCCGCTGGCATCAATCAGATCGGATGGAAAACGAGTTTTCCAATCGAACGTGGCATCGGCAGCGATAGCGGAAGTTCCCTGAATGACTAAGGCAAAGAGTACGACTTGAAGGAGAGATGATAGGCGCATTTACTTTTTAATCACTTGGCTGACTTTATCTTTCCAATCGGGGCTGTAGCCAACGATTTTATCGATTTGATTTCCTTGGGGATCAAAAATAACCAAGGCAGGAATGCCTCCAGAAAATTCTTTTTTAACCTCGGGCGAAAGATTCTTGGACTGGAAGGGCAAAGCCACCCAAGGCATTTTATCATCTTTCATGTACTTTTTCATCTCAGCTGCAGAGTGATCTGCGCTGTAAAAGACGACCGCAAATTTATCTTTGTTAGCGTTCGCAAACTTAACCAGTTCTGGAGTAAAGAGACGACAAGGCGGACACCAAGAGGCTGAGCAGTAGATTCCGACGTATTTCCCCTCCAGTGTTGCTAGCTCAATTTTTTTACCACTGGAATCAATCAGTTCAGGGCCAATGAGCGTTTTCCAGTCAAAGCTTGGCGCTTTCGCTTCCTTTGGTTTTGTTTCCGCAAAAGAGATCGCTGTGCAGAGGCAAACAAAGGGAAGGAGAAGAGATAATTTTTTGATCATAAATTAAACACGACCATTAAAACTTTGATGATCATCGAGGTCGAGAACATCGAACCAGGTAAAGATATCTTCCCGCACCGCACCAGCGGGCGTTGACGATTGGTATGCGGTCATGCGGGCTCTTTTTTCAGGAGCGCCAGCGGTGCGCTGTTCGTGATACGCACTAAAAGCTGCAATATCTTGGGCTGAACGCGGGTGCTTTGCATGGGCGATTATCCACTTCCATATTTCTCCATCTCCTTTTCCAAGAGCAACTTGCGAAAGCAGAGCCTTTTCATCGACACCTAAAAAATCTAAGACATAGCGGTCGAGCGAACAGTTGTATGTGTATTCACCCTGTTTATTGGCGAACGTAGCCCGAGCTTTGTCTAAAAGGCGGGGCAAAATAACCATTCCGCCGAGCCGACAACGGGGGCTTCGAGGGGGGTGCTGAGTTAAATCGTAAGGATCATAGGCCATAGATTTTGAGATTTTTGCAAAAAATCGGCTTAGGACAAGATTTCTAGGGGGTAAAATGCAATTCTGGAGGTTGCCAAAATGTCACACCCCCTCCACTCTGATAGCCAATGCCCGTTTTCATCTCCAATGCTGAGAGAATCCCCCTAGATGGGCTCGTGTATACCAGTGCGCTTGTCTTTTCCTTAGGTGTTCTTGCTTCGGTTTTAAAAAATAAGGGCCTCTGGTTAACAAAGGACCCCGATTGGGGTCTATGGATACTTCGAGCAGGATGGTTTCTTCTCTCGGGGTTGCTCGCCTACATGGGATTGGCAGGAAACTCTTTGCCGATTAATTCACCCGGAGAAATTTTTCTTACTTTGGGCTGGGGCATCGCAGGGGTAGCCATCTTCTTGGAATTAGTTTTTAATCACCGCTTACCGACTTGGGCCATTTCTGCTCTTACGTCTGTCTGTTTATTGCTCGCAGCGATACAGAAAATAGAAATTCAAAATCAGCATTTTGCTTATAAACCGATTATTTTAATTCACGTTGGTAGCGCCATTTTCGCCTATTGTATTTTGGCCGCCCAGGCGCTCAATGCCTTCGCTTATTTATTACAAGATCATGCTTTAGCGAAACGCCAATTTGGGGGAATTTATTCTTTTCTTCCCGCGCTCGTTCCGATGGATCGAATCGGAACACAGTTAATGGGAGTGGCGGTTTGGATGTTGGGATTATCTTTAATTATTGGAGCGGTGGATTGGTTTCAAAACATTCCTAACATTGTTACTATCCCTAAACTCATTCTCTCTCTCATCACTTGGGTGGGATGTTTGATTCTTTTAATCCAACGTCGGCGAAATCACCTGAGTGGAGCGGCTTTTGCTCGCGGTTCTCTTTACGTTTTAATTCCCGCCCTACTCGCTTTGGGCCTCTCGTTACCTTCAGCTAAATGAGCATCCCAACGCCCACACTCGTGGCGTTGAGCGCTACGCACCATACAGCTGGATTAGATGATCGAGCTACTTTTAGTTTAACGCCAGAGAAGGTTAATGAATTTTATCAACGAATTCGCGAACAGGGATTAAAGGAAGCGGTTCTACTCACCACGTGTAATCGTCTTGAAGTTTATGTCGTGGGCGATGAAGCCGCCGCTTTACATGCTCGCACGGCCTTAATTAAGGCCTCAGGGGTTCAAGCGGAAAAACTAGATCAACACCTTCGGCCCATACCCGGTTTGCGCGCGGTGGAACACTTGTTCGACGTCGCGGCTGGGCTGGACTCCCAAAT
>RFOO01000208.1 GCA_009926645.1 bacterium
GCGGCTTCTTACATTCTTTATCGCAAGGAGCGCGAACGTGATCGCGAAATCGAAGCCAGCCAGCCTGGTCCTGTGGATGATGGTCAAGAGTCGATGATCTTGGTCAAAAAGGCCGATGGATCAACTTACCTTTGGAATGGAGAAGATTTACGTAAGCGTATTTCTTTTGCTCTGACTGGACTCGATGTCTCGATGTCGGTTGAAGCCATCGAAACCGAATTGCGTCGTGGTTTATACAACGAAGTTAAAGAATCTGAATTACGTAAGACGATTGAGCTCAACGCCAAAACCTTGGTTGAGCGCGATGCGGATTTTGCAAAATTTGCTGCCCGGATTCTGCTTACTTACATTTACGAAGAAGTTTTAGAATGGAACATTGTGCGTGACGGCGTTGCCAAACTGAAAGAATTCCATCGCGAAAAGTTCCGCTCTTATGTCGAGCGTGGCATCGAAATCGGTCGACTCACTCCCCAGTTGCGTCGTTATGATTTAGGCAAATTGGCCGAGGCGTTGGATCCTTTAGCCGATATGGAATTTGAGTTTCTCGGTATTCAAACTCTTTACGATCGATACCTTATTATCGATAAAACCATTAAGCCTAGTCGCCGTCTCGAAACCCCTCAATTCTTCTGGATGCGGGTGGCGATGGGTCTTTTCCTGCGCGAAGAAAAGAACGCGGAAAATTGGGTTATCAGCCTCCACGCTCTTTATAAATCCCGTCGTTTCTGCAGTTCTACCCCGACGCTTTTCAACGCTGGCACCTTACACAGTCAGCTTTCTTCCTGCTACCTTTACAAGGTCGATGACACCATTGAGTCGATTATGATTCGTGGTATCGCGGAAAATGCTTTCCTCTCTAAGTGGGCAGGTGGATTGGGCGGTTCGTGGACAGCTGTACGTGGTACGGGTTCACACATTAAAGGTACCAATGGAGAGTCCCAAGGGGTGATTCCATTCTTGAAATTGCACAACGACCAGTTGGTCGCGGTTAATCAAGGTGGCAAGCGTCGTGGTTCAGGTTGTGCTTACCTCGAAACGTGGCATAACGATTACGAAGACTTCCTCGAACTTCGTCGTAACACTGGCGATGATCGCCGTCGTACGCATGACATGAATACGGCGAGCTGGATTCCCGATTTATTCATGAAGCGCCTCAAGGCACGCGGTAATTGGACTTTCTTCATGTCCAATGAAGTGCCTGATTTGCATGAAACTTATGGAGCTGATTTTGAGCGACGCTACGAAGCGTACGAACAGAAGGCGAAGGAAGGTAAGATTTTCGGCAGAACCATTCCCGCCATTGAGCTATGGAAGAAGATGTTGGGGATGATTTTTGAAACCGGCCATCCCTGGATGACCTTCAAGGATCCTTGCAATGTACGTTCACCGCAGGATCACGCAGGTGTTATCCACTCTTCCAACCTTTGCACAGAGATTACACTGAATACCAGCGCAGATGAAACTGCCGTCTGTAATCTCGGCTCGGTGGTGCTCGATTCTCACCTCGATGCCGAAGGTAATATCGATCACGCACGTCTCGCTGAGACCATACGCGTTGCCGTACGTGCTCTCGATAATGTGATCGATATTAACTTCTATCCCACGAAGCCAGCTGAGGTTTCCAACCTTCGTCACCGCCCTATTGGTTTGGGTGTGATGGGTCTGCAAGATTGTCTTTATCATCGTGAGACCTCTTTTGCCTCCGAGGCAGCGGTGGAATTCAACGACGAAATCATGGAGGCGATTGCCTACTATGCCTACGAAGCCTCTTCGGATCTTGCAGCCGAGCGCGGAACCTACAGCACCTACAAAGGTTCAAAGTGGGACCGCGGTTTGTTGCCACAAGACACCATTGATCTCTTAGAAAAAGAGCGTGGCGAGCCCATTGAAGTTAAACGTGGTGGTCGCATGGACTGGACGCCTGTGCGTGAGAAAATTGCGAAGCAAGGAATGCGTAATTCCAACGTTCTGGCCATTGCTCCCACTGCAACGATTTCCAATATCGTCGGTAGTTCTCCCTGTATCGAGCCCGCTTACAAGAATCTCTTCGCTAAGAGCAACTTATCGGGCGACTTTATTGAGCTTAACGCTTCTCTCGTGCGCGATTTAAGAAAACTCAATCTATGGAATGCTGATATGATTGATAAGTTGAAGTATTTCGATGGTGAGTTGAAAGAAATCGCCGAAATCCCTCAGCATATTAAGGAAAAGTACATGACTGCCTTCGTCATTGATTACAAGTGGCTCATCGACGCAGCTGCTCGTCGTCAAAAGTGGATTGATCAAGCTCAGTCGCTTAATCTGTTCCTGCCTACTGCCGACATTCGGGTACTTTCTCATATGTATCAATACGCTTGGCGCACGGGTCTAAAGACTACCTATTATCTCCGTACGCTTGGTGCTTCGAACATCGAAAAAGCGACCATTGATGCGAAGAAGGCCGAACCTACCTCTCAGCCTAAGCAATATACGCAAGAGGAGAAAAACGCCTGCTCAATCGAAGCGATGAGAAACGG
>RFOO01000209.1 GCA_009926645.1 bacterium
TGATAACCGCGACTCTCTAAAAAACCCTTTAAAGCTTTACCAATAAAACCGTGTGCGCCAGTGAGAATGATACGCTTCATTGAGAAAGGAAGATTAACCTTGGAGAAGCATGGTAATGGACATGGCGACCATGAGCAAATCTTCGACTAAGGTAATGGTAGACATGGGTAAATTCAAGGCGGTGCCGAGACACGCACAACGAATTTGGCGTTGATGACGGAGGGCTTGAATGACGCCTAAACTGCTGATGGACATTAAGACGATGGAGAAGAGGAGAGAGCCCTGAAGTTGAAAGCGGAAGAGAAAGGCTAAACCCAAGCCGAGCTCTAAAAAAGGATAGAGATAGCCATAAAAATTCCATTGCTGAGCAATGATGTCGTACGAAGCGTAGGCGTCTTTAAAGCCGCGGAGGTCTATTAATTTAAAGGCACTGAAAACGATAAAGAACCCAGCCATGAACTGTAGCATCCAGTCGTGAAGGCTTTCGATTCCTCGTAAAGAAACGATACTAATGATAGTTACGATGAGAATTAACGGATAATAGGTGGCCCAATAACTTTTTTTACCTTCGGATTCACCTGTTTCGGATGTTTTCAGTCTATAGGGTCCGGCTTTTTCGACTTTAGACTTTAATTCAGAAAAATCGGGTAAGTTGTCGCTCTCGATCTCTAACTGGGGATAGGAGAGACTGACTTTTATTTTTCCCGAAAGACCCGAAAGACTTTTTTCAATCTTTTGGACACAGGAGGCGCAGTGCATGCCTTCAATTCGATAGCTTTGTTGTGGCATGGTTAGGGTTGCGAGTGACGACTAAAATCCAAGGACGTGCAAAGTTCGGATGATAGTTAATTTTTTCTACCGAATCGCCTCTTGCCTGACAACGGTCAGCAAAGAGATGAATTAGTGAAGATTCCTCCTGTCCGCCAGGATGTCCAGTGTAGGCTACACAAACGATACGACCTGTCGGCTTGAGCATCTCATAGGCTGCCTCAAGGGCTGCTGCAGTGCTCCCAGATTGCGTGGTGATTTTTTGATTACTCCCTGGGAGATAGCCGCAGTTAAATATGACAACCGACACTTGGCCCCAGAGTTCTTTGGGAATCGCCGCTCTCATTTCTGCATGCGAACGATGATGGAGAGTTACCTGTGAACTCAGTCCAGAGACTTGCAATAAATTTTGGGTTGATTGGACAGCCTCGGCTTGAACGTCAAAAGCATGTACTTGGCCTGTCGATGAAACGATATTGGCCAAGAAGGCAGTGTCGCGTCCTTTTCCAGCCGTTGCATCAATCGCGATATCCCCAGGCTGAAGAACCGCAGCCGCAAGTTCATGCGCTTGCTCGGTGACGCGGATTGGATTTAAGGTAGCCAAGGGAATTTTCCAAAATTGGGCGGACGCTTTTCATTCCATGCTTTTCGGCCTTCATCGCCTTGTTCCGTGAGATAGTAAAGAAGTGTGGCATTGCCCGATAGCTCTTGAAGACCTGCTTGACCGTCGAGTTCTGCATTGAAAGCAGATTTGAGACAGCGGATCGCTAATGGACTGTGCTGTAAAATCTCTTTCGCCCATTGGATTCCTTCTTCATCTAATTTTTCATAAGGTACGACCGCATTCACGAGCCCCATCTCAAGAGCTTGGGTAGCATTGTATTGGCGACAGAGGTACCAAATCTCACGTGCTTTCTTTTGTCCAACAATACGGGCAAGGAATGATGCGCCAAAACCTCCATCGAAACTTCCAACTTTTGGACCTGTTTGGCCAAAAATCGCATTATCAGCTGCAATGGTTAAATCGCAAATAACATGAAGAACATGGCCACCACCAATCGCATATCCTGCGACGAGAGCGATTACCACTTTAGGCATCGAACGAATGATTTTTTGTAAATCTAAGACATTGAGCCGGGGGACACCATCTTTGCCAATGTAGCCACCTTTTTTGTCTCCCCGAATTTTTTGATCGCCCCCAGCGCAGAAAGCGTACTTTCCGTCGGACTGAGGATTCGCTCCGCGAAGTAAAACGACGCCGATCGTGCTATCCTCTCTCGCATCGTTAAAGGCATGGATAAGTTCTGCGACCGTATCAGGGGTGAAGGCATTGCGGTTTTTGGGTCGATTGATGGTCACCCTAGCGATTCCCGATGACTTCTCATACAGAATATCGCTGTAGTTTCCGATTCTTTGCCAAACGAGGGAGGCTTGCATACCACTAACATGACGGTCTTAAGGGATTTTTCCAATGAATAAGCGAGGTTCGCTTGAAAAACGGCGATGATTCACTCACTTTTCCTTATGGCAAAATTATCGGAAGACCAATTACAGAAGATTTCTCAGTGGGTGCAGGAGGGGGCTTCGCTCTCGGTCATTCAAGGGAAACTGGCCTCGGAATTTGGAATTTCGATGACCTTTCTTGATGTCAGACTATTAGTGGACGATCTGAATTTGATTTTGCAAGAGAAGGAGGAGCCTAAAAAAGAGAACGATCAGAATTCATCCATTGAGGAAAATAC
>RFOO01000210.1 GCA_009926645.1 bacterium
ATTATGTAAAGAGCAGTGCATGCCAAAAAAAAGAATTCTACTGAAAAAAATTTGGCCATAAATTCTACGAGCCAAGCGAACGCCCAATCAGGGCTGCTGTGAAATCCTGTTATGACGGCCTGATCAAACATATAAGCATAGGTCGCCATATCGACGAAGTATTGCCCACTAATTGGCCTAGTGCCTAAATAAAAGATAATGAAAAGTGCCGACGCCCATAACATTAATTTATTGTAACTATTGGGTGCCGAAGCCCCTGCTGATCCATTTAGGTAAATAAACAAACTTATTAATGTAATGCTAAAGACAAAATACACATATACCGAACCATATAGCGCTGCATCGAACATACTTTTTTTATGTGGATTAAATCACGCTTAGCAACTCGTTGTTCATTCTAGTCAAATGAGGCCTTTTCATATTTGTATTACATCCGCGGGAAGACGGGTTGAGTTTATGAACTCTCTGCGTTCGGACGCCCAGTCTCTCGGCATCGAAATACGTTTGTCT
This sequence comes from bacterium, assembly GCA_009926645.1. Classification (GTDB taxonomy): domain Bacteria; phylum Verrucomicrobiota; class Verrucomicrobiia; order Opitutales; family UBA953; genus UBA953. The sequence goes on from RFOO01000210.1 coordinate 511, forward strand.
GCACTGGACTCAAACCCAGCATTAAGCGCTGCCTGTCAAAAAGCCGATCAGTGTTTTTCGGTGCCCCGCTGCGCCGAACCCAATTACATTACACGACTCAGCAAGATATGCTCAGAAAACGCGGTTAATTTATTGGTTCCCACCATTGATACGGAGCTTCCATTTTTGTCTAAGGAGCAACGTTTTTTTGCAGAAAAAGGCTGTAAAATAGTGATTTCTGAGTGGGAGTCGGTTAAAGTGGCACGCGATAAACTTCTCACAACGAAAGTACTCACAGCACAAAAAATTCCTTCGCCGGTGACGGCTCTTCTTTCGGATGTGTACACAGGAAAAGTAAGCATTCCTTTCCCTGCTGTTTTAAAGCGTATTGATGGAAGTAGTTCGATAGGACTTCATTTTGCAACGACGCTTGATGAGGCGCGTGCACTCAAATTGGATGGCGAAGCCTATGTCGCCCAAGAACAATGCATTGGTCCTGAATATACCGTGAATTGCTTTGTTGATCAGAAGGGAGCACTAAGAGCAGCGGTGCCTCACCGTCGCATCGAGACTCGAAGTGGAGAAGTTAGCAAAGGTGTCACGGAGAGAAGGGATGACTTACATAAACTAGCTGAGCAAATCGTGGTAGCATTACCTGGATTAAGAGGGCCTTTTTGCTTCCAGGTGATTTTGACTGAAAATGGGCCAAAAGTTTTTGAAATTAATGCTCGGTTTGGCGGAGGCTATCCACTGGCCCATGCCGCAGGGGCAACCTTTGGTAAATGGCTAATCGAAGAAGCCATTGGATTACCCAGTACAGCACACAATAACTGGCAAGAGGGACTTTTGATGCTGCGATACGATGCGGCCATTTTTAAAACTTATGACTGAGAAAGACCACATTCAGTTATCTTTCATTCTCCCCATGTATAACGTGGAGAGGTTTTTGGATAAATGTATTCAATCTCTTGTTCAGCAAAATTTAGCGCGGGGAACCTTTGAAATTATTTTAGTGAATGACGGTTCAAAAGATAACACTTTAGCTATTGCCCAGCGTTGGGCTTCGGAGTGGCCAGAAATTAAGATTGTTGATCAAAAAAATAGCGGTCAATCAGCTGCAAGGAATGCTGGGATTAATTTAGCTAGAGGTGAATACATCTGGTTTATTGATTCTGATGACTATATTTTTGAAAAATCTAGTCTCTGCTTACTGAATTTAGCCAAAAAGAATAAATTAGATTTACTTACTTTTGATGTAACTTACGAGACAAGCAATCATAAGCCATTAAGTGTATTTAGTGATAAAAAAGAAATCCAAGAGGTATTTTCTGGTGAAGTTTATATCGCTAAGTATAACTATAATAATAGTCCCTGTCTCTATTTGGTAAGGCGTGAGTTTTTGATGCAAACGGGCATAAAATTCATAGAGGGAGTTTATTGTGAAGATGGGCTATTTACTATGTCGATTATTTCTGAGGCAGAAAAAATAGCGCACTATCCATCTGCAGGGTATGTTTATTTTAATAATTCATCAAGCACGACTAAATCTAAACTGCCGAGTCATTACATTAAAATCGCCAACGATTTCGTTTTTGCGATAGCCTTTATCGAAAATTATATCAGTGCTTCACAAGGTCTAAGGTGTGAAGAATATCTTCAAAGACTGAAGTCCCGTAAGGATAGCTATATATTTTTTCTTTGTATTCGACTCATTCAGTCAGGTTTAAAATCCTCCGAAGTTTTAGAGTGGTACGGAAAGCTAATTGCTAGGAGATGGATTCCCCTTTTGCACTTCAGTCATATAGAATATCCAGGAGTAAAATATAAATTAGCTAAATTTTTTATTAATCACCGGTTATTCTTCACGTTTCTTACCTTTATTTCCAGATTCGCAAAAGGGTTTTCCAAATGAGAATGCATGGTAAATATTGCGTAGTCTTTGATCTCGACGACACGCTCTATCCCGAGCATGCCTTTGTCTCTTCTGC
>RFOO01000022.1:0-2500 GCA_009926645.1 bacterium
ACAACGAAGTCGTGATGATTTCACAATCGGGAATGTCGATTCGCTTCCACGAGTCCGATGTCCGTTCGATGGGTCGCGATACCACGGGAGTAATCGGTATGAATCTCGATAAAGGTGACCTCGTAAAAGCGATGGAGATTGTGGATCCGACCAACACGCTTCTCGTTGTGGGTATCGATGGCATCGGTAAGCGCACTCCCTTTGATGATCCAGAGACGAAGGAGCCGATTTATCGCAAGCAATCGCGTGGCGGTAAGGGTGTCATTGCTATCAAGACTGAAGTCGGCGTCGCGGGCGCTCTCAGTGTTCAAGAAAAAGACGAAGTCATGATGCTAACCAAGGGCGGTCAATCGATTCGTACCAAGGTTTCAGATATCCGTTGTACGGAAGGTCGTAATACCAAAGGCGTACGGGTCATGCGACTCGGAGAGGGCGAATCGCTCATCGGTATTTCGAAAGTTGAACGATCCGACGAGGAGGAAGAAAACTCCAAGCCATCCGCCTAATCTCGGATAATCTCAAAACAAAGGGGCGCGATTAGCGCCCCTTTTTGTTTAAGCCCTTTCTAAGGCGGCGATGCATTCAATGTGACGTGTTTGGGGGAACAGGTCGAAAGGTTTGGCGGAAATGACTTTCCAGCCCAGTTGAGTAAGGAACTTTAAGTCGCGAGCTTGCGTGTCTGGTGCACAACTAATGTAAATGATGCGCCGAGGATTAAACTGATTTAATTGGGTGAGAAATGATTCATCGCAACCCCGACGAGGTGGGTCGACAATGACCGCTGCTTCGGGTCCGCGGATAGCGATATTCTTAAAAATCGATTCAGCTGAACCAGCAATAAAACGGCAATTCGTTAAGCCATTGAGCGTGGCGTTTTCCGCAGCTTTACGAGCTGCTTCAGCACTTACTTCGATACCATTCACTGATTCAAAATCTCGGGCTCCCGAAATGGCAAATAAACCTGAGCCACAGTAGGTGTCTACGAGGTGTTTTGCTCCAGAACTTTTGGCTAAAGTTATGGCATGGCTGACAAAATGCTCGAGCACGGAGGGGTTATTTTGGAAAAATTCTCCAGCGAGAAATTTTAATTTAATTTTTCCGACTTTCTCGGTGACGGTTTGGCGCGAGTCGGAGACCACTCCTTCTTCGCATTCACGAAAAAGCAGGGTGGCACCGCGTTCAAACTGCCCAGGTCGACTGCGGATATCTTTGCGCGCGCGAGCGTAGGCCGCATTAATCGCATCCGTGGCGATGGGACATTTAGCGACATCGACAATTCGTCGCGATGTGCCTGTTGCTAAAAAGCCGATGGGAAAATCAGCCCGTTTCGGGGCGAGGAAATGTGGCGTTATTTTGGATCGGTAGCCGTATTGTTTAGGCGAAGGGTGGCATGCCTCGATGGTAATTTTTAATCCTCCAATACGCTCATAAACTTCTTCGACCTGTTTTCTTTTCCATTCCAGTTGTTCTGGGTAAGCCATGTTTTGATATTGGCAGCCACCGCATTCACCAAAAAGTTCACAGCGTGGTTGCACACGATGCGGTGAAGGAACGAGTACGCGAACAAGGTCGCCACGCGAATAGTTGGCTGCATTATGCCAAATCTTTACCACAACTTTTTCTCCAGGAAGAGCTCCAGCCACAAAAACCACCCAACCGTCTACCCGGCCTAGTCCATCACCAAGGTTGGTCAGGGTGGCAATTTCCACTTCGACCTCTTGGTGGTAACTAAAAGGGCCTTCTCTAAATTTATTGGGTTTGGCTGGTTCAGACATGCCTTGAAGTTTGGATGCTGCCGTAGAAGGTCGAGCCTTAACCCGTGGGCTGAACCCTAACCTTGCCCTTTTTGCTTAAATGACTCTTCTTAATTGGGTGTCCGAAGAAGTTATTCAAAGTCGACAAAACCCACGTATTCAAGCGGTCGCACGTTTGCGAGACCGTGCGGAAAGAGAGTCGCGCGGATTATTTCTCGTTGAAGGGTTGCGAGAACTCAGTCGAGCGTTGGAGCGTAAAATTAAAATGGAGGAAGTTTATTTTTGTCCTGCGTTATTTCGAGGTGCCGAGGCGGCTGAATTAGTTACACGCTGTCGGGCTGCCCGTGTTCTTTGCTGTGAAGTTGGCCAATCGGCCTTTGAGAAAATCAGTGGTCGCGAAGGACCCGATGGACTGATTGGGGTGGCAAAAATATGGGATTGTTCGCTGAGCCAATTGGCTTTGCCCTCTAATCCTTTGCTTTTGGTAGTAGAATCCATCGAAAAACCAGGTAATTTAGGTGCCTTGCTTCGGACGGCCGACTCGGCTGGCTGTCATGCCTTACTGGTTTGTGAGCCGACCACCGATCTTTTTAATCCTAACGTCGTACGAGCTTCACAAGGTGCTGTTTTTTCTGTGCCCTGTGCTGTTTGTTCTTCAGCCGAAGCTCAGGCATGGATGAAGGCCAATCAGATTCGTTCTTTTGCAACCACCCCAGCTGCCTCTAAGGTGTTTTGGGATAGTGATT
>RFOO01000211.1 GCA_009926645.1 bacterium
ATCGCTGCCGCAATTTCGCTGGGACTTACGCCTTTTTTTAATTCCGCTAAAAGTGGATCACGGACTTTGCGTTTTAACCAATCAGACAGACGATTCATGCGCGGTTTTTCTCGTAAAAAAGATTTTCCCAAGATCAGTTTCTTTGCGGTGAACGTAAAGGCATCCTAGAACGTAAGCAGCGATGGCAAAATTGCCGAGTAAAAGGAGAGCAACCAGCCAAAGGCCTCGAGTAATAAAACGGTTTTCACGCCAAGCCACATAGAGCCAGAAAGTCAAAAAACCAAAGTAAGCGTCGAACATAGTGGCCAAGCCCCAGGGCTCGGAGCAGACAGTGATGTAGCCCCCGATGACATTCAAAGCTTTCCCCGAGTAAGCCGGGAGCATCGATTGGGACGGAGTCACGCAAGCGTACCAAGAAACCCAAGTCATGGCGATGAAGACGCCGACAAAATAAAAACCGATAATTTTTTTCATAATGGTTATGATCGTATTAAATACATTCTCGATTATTTGGTCGAACATAGACCGCTTGTACGACCCCAATATTGCGATGCGCAAAAGCTGCTTCGCAGTAACGGAAGTAGAGGCGCCATTTACGAATAAACACATCATTAAAGCCCATCGCTTTAATTGCGGGCAGGTTTTTTTCGAACGATTCGGCCCACGCCGCTAAAGTTTTGGCATAATCCAAGCCAAACTCCTCAAGGCGATGGCATTGGAATTTTCCCGCCTTGGTCATTTGCTCATTAACGCGATTAATGGAAAGCAAGAGCGAGCCAGGGAAAATATGTTTCTGAATAAAATCAACCCCACGTCGAAAAGCTTCATAGCGACTATCGGGACAGGTAATGTATTGAAAGGCAGCAATTCCTTGAGGTTTAAGCAGACGGCTAACGCACTGACAAAAATCGGGGAGATAGCGATGGCCTAACGCCTCCATCATTTCAATGGAAACGCACTTATCGTAAGTTCCTTGATGATCACGGAAGTCCTCTAACTTAACCGTGATTTTTTCTGCTAAACCAGCCTCTTTGATACGTTTTTGTGCGAGCTCATACTGCGCTTGAGAGATGGTCAGCGTGGTGACTCGACAACCATACTCCCGAACCGCGTGTAAGGCGAAGCCGCCCCAACCTGTACCAATCTCTAAAAGATGGTCGGTGGGTTTTAATTGGAGGTGCCGGCAGAGAGCTTGATTTTTGGCATATTGAGCTTCAGCCAAAGTTTGGCAGCCCTCCCAGCGTCCCGAGGAATACATCAATGAAGGATCGAGGAAGAGTTGAAAAAACTCGTTCGATACATCGTAGTGCTCAGCAATATTGAGTCGAACGGTCTTTTTGGTGTTAGGACGCAAGAGGTGACCCACGCGATCGATTAGGCGAAAAACGCCTAAAGCCATGGTGCGTTGAGTAGACCCAGACATTCCAGGAGTCTGCTCGATGTTTTTAATAAAGAATCCGATGACGGCGGCTAAGTCAGGGGAGTCCCATTCACCTGCCATGTAAGATTCGCATAAACCAATATCAGCGGCGAGAATGATTCGTCGGAAGAAATTTTCATCTTGAATTGTCATGCAGGCTCCGACTTCAGCTGAGTCGGCTTTCCCTAAGATCACCTTTTCGCCTTGGGGCAATTGAATCATCATTTTTCCACACGATAACTTTTTCAGTTCATGCAGGACGATTTTTTGTGCCCAGCTAATATGAACGCTCGAAGGAGGCTGGGATGAGGGTGTGGAGGCGGTCATTTTTTATGCAGTAAATCGGTAGTGGGGTGACGGAGATTACGTTGCAACCCTACATCTTCCCCTTTTCGCCGAAAAGGCAGATGTTTCACGAGCCATAGCCAAGCCGCGTGGAAGTGTATCAGGGCGATAACTTTTAAGATAAGAAAAGGTATTTTGCAGGATAGCCAAAGCAATCGGCCATCGGTGAGTGGCACTTGTTGTCCAGTCCAAGTGCTTATTAATGTTTTTTTTCCGTTCTCATAATGGTCTACTGCGAGAGCCAAGCGTTGATTGGGTTGACGTAGGCAGAATTCAAATTCGGTCTCTAAACCTGAAAAAGGGGAGACATAAAAATGCTTTGGTGTTCTTAGGCGCAGGATTTTTTCGCCTGCTGAATTTGTCTCCAGACATTCGTAACCAAGGAACCAGGCTTTTCGTTCGCCAAACGTATTGTGTACTTCCGCAATTCCGCAACGGAGTTCGTGGTTTACGCTAATGAGAAAGAACACTACGGGATTATAAGACTTACCAAAGGCTCTAGGCATCGCGACGAGGGTGATTTCCGCATCTGCGGGTAAATCTTCTCCCTGGGAACGACAGAAAGCATGGACGCGTTGGATTAAAGTGTCACTTACCTCTCCAAAATTTTGCTCCCGGCCCTCCGGCTGAAAGACGGTATCACGGGGTAGGAAATCTTGCTCTCGAAGTTGATAAGGGGCCCACCCGCC
>RFOO01000212.1 GCA_009926645.1 bacterium
GTGAGAGCATGGCCGACGCCACTGGGGATCCGGCGAGCCATACCGCCATAGGCTGTCACATGCTCTGCCAGTTCTTTTCTCCATATGTCATTACCCGTCAGGATAGACAAGGCAGAGAACGAATGAATGAGTGAGGAATTTCCCGCAGGGGTCGCATTATCAAACCACTCTTTTTGTCTAAGGGCTAAATCAGTTCGATTGTCTCCCACGATGAAGTAGCCAGCAAGAGGCAGGTCTTTAAACTTTTTCTGCGTGGTGGTGATTAATTTTTCTGCTCGTTGGGCATAGTCTGGATGCTCCACGCCTTTGGCCCAACTGGCGGTTGAGGCTAAAGCTAATTCCATTTCCGCAAACCAGGTATAGTCGGTTAAATTACCCTCGCCGACAAAGTTTGTCCCATAGCAAACCGTATGCAGATCAAGCAAGTTTTCACGTTCTTGAACCGCCTTGCTCCAAAGAATTCCAACTGACCAGGGCTTTGTCATCGCGAGTCGGCTGGGGGCGTTGATTGCGAGCCATCAAAAGTTTTTCACGTGCGGACTTGTAGCGATCGCGAACTTCAATCGAATCACGTAATTTGAGTATATTCGCCCCTTCAAAGTTTCCTTGGTCAGTGATTCCGTAGGCAGCGGCAAAGGGACGGGCTTCTTCACCGAGGATTCCGACAACCTGTGAAGGTTTCCATACATAAGTTTTACCTTCATGATGTTCGGTGTCGGCGTCTAGAGCTGAGGCAAAAAGACGATGATGAGTTACCATTTCACGTTCTAACCAAACAACAATTTCCTCGCAGACACGGGCATAAAGTGGTTCGCGATAACGCGCCCAAGCCTCGGCATAGGTGCCAAGAAGTTGAGCATTATCATAGAGCATTTTCTCAAAGTGAGGTACCGTCCAGTGTTGATCGACGCAGTAGCGATGGAATCCTCCGCCAATTTGATCAAAAAGTCCTCCACGTGCCATTGCGCCCAGAGTAATCGTAATCACGGCATCGATACGAGTGGCGAAAGCACGGTCTTTTTCCACGGCAGCGGTCGAGCGGATGCTCAGAAGGAAATCAATCAGCGAAGGAGAAGGGAATTTGGGAGCCGCCGTGAACCCTCCTTGGTTATCATCGTGTTGCTCGCAAAGTTTTTTAGCGGCTTGGATTAAATCTTCGGGGCTTGGTGATGATCCGTCGGCTTCGGGTGCAGAAGTTAGATGAGTTAAGTTTTTCGCAATCGCATCCGCATTGGCCGCTAATTCACTTTTGTGTGTGTGATAAAAATCAGCCACTCGCATCAATAACTGTGGCCAAGGGACTTGACCGTGCCCGCGATCCTCTGGGGGAAAGTAGGTGCCACCAAAAAAAGGACGACCATCGGGTAGGCAAAAAGCATTGAGAGGCCATCCGCCGTGCCCTTGTATCATTTGTACGGCATCCATCATTAATTTATCTACCTCAGGTTTTTCTTCGCGATCCACTTTGATGCAGACAAAGTGTTGATTCATTAAATCAGCAATCCATGGCTGGGCGAAGGATTCATCGGCCATGACGTGACACCAGTGGCAGGAAGAGTAGCCAACGGAGACGAGGACGGGTTTATCCTGTGCTTTCGCTGTTGCAAACGCCTCGGGGCACCACGGCCACCAGTCGACGGGGTTGTCGGCGTGTTGTTTTAGATAGAGGGAGGATTCTCGAGCGAGACGATTGGGCACGGCTTTAACTTTAGGAACTCTCGGTTGGGTGCAACCCTGAGGTTTTTGATGGGTTGTCCTTGCAGGGGAAGGGTGACCTCTCAAATCTCTCAATTCTCGAGGCAAGCCCTTCATTTATGTCCCTCATTCGTCTATTACCTCCCACGGTTGCGAATCAAATCGCCGCAGGGGAAGTTGTGGAAAGACCTGCTGCCGTGGTGAAGGAACTTTTGGAGAACTCATTGGATGCGGGGGCGACTCGGGTCATCATTGATTTTTCGAGAGGAGGCAAAGCCTCCATGATTATCGAAGATAATGGACAGGGTATGACTCCAGAGGATGCTGCGATGAGTTTGCAGCGTCATGCCACGAGTAAGATTCGTTTGGCCTCCGATCTCGATCGCATTGCGACCTTTGGTTTTCGTGGAGAAGCTCTGCCTTCCATTGCCAGTGTTGCACGCTTTACTTTGCAAACCCGTCCTTCGTCCTCCACGTCAGGCTGGGAAATTGCAGTCAATGCTGGGCGTATTCTCCACCAGAGAGAACAGGGGATGGCTCCAGGAACACGCATTGAAGTGGCTAATTTATTTCATCCAGTTCCCGCACGATTAAAATTTTTAAAATCAGACGAAACCGAGGCGGCGCATATTATTCGACTGGTTCGGCTTTATGCCATTGCCCATCCCGAAGTTGGGTTTTTACTTCGAGAGGATGGACGAGAAAT
>RFOO01000213.1 GCA_009926645.1 bacterium
GGAAGCACCGAGGGAGATATTTTATCGGCCTGCTCGGGTGTGGCTCAGGATATGGGTTTCACGATTGATGAATCTGAAACTCGCCTCGGTGTGCTCGTTGCCTCGAAGACCCGTGAAGCATCGAAATTCGGCGAGCGTTTGGCAGTGGCCATAATCTTTGGCGGTGATACCGCCAATTCGATGGATAAGTCGCAAAAGATAAGACTGTGTATTGTGGTAAAACCAATTGCGGGGGCCGATGGTAAGAATGAATGGATTGTGCGGGCAACCTTCCAGCGCATGGTTTGGAATAGTTACGGCCAGCTGAATCGTCTAGAGGCCTTGAATGAACCAGAACTCTATACGCAATTTTTTGATAAACTTTCTAAGTCAGTGTTTCTTGAAGCCCAAAAAATTTAAATGATGAAAAAATATACCCCTCTTTTCTTAATCACAGCCGCACTCTTGGTTGGCTGTGCAAATAATGCGACGAGTACCGTTTTAGAATCGGGAACAAGCCAGGTGCAGACTCGTCAGATGCAGAGCCGAGTTTTTGACACCAACGATAAGGAAAAAACCCTGCGCACGGTTATTGCGACTCTGCAAGATTTGGGCTTTGTTATCGATAAGGCTGACCTGACTTTGGGATCTGTCACCGCGACCAAACTTGATGGTTACGCTTTAAAAATGTCGGTCACCGTCCGTCCGCGTAATGCCAAACAGTTATTGGTCCGAGCGAATGCACAATATGAGGAACAGGCAGTGACGGATCCAAAGACTTATCAGGCTTTCTTTACGTCGTTTGAAAAAGCGATGTTTTTGACGGCACATGAGGTGGATTAGGGGGCGCGAGCGAAGCTCGCTAGTGGGCGAGTGGAAGAGGGCACACTAGAGGCAGTGGAAAAGTGCAAAGGTGCAAAGGTGGAAAGGTGGACAGGGAGAATAAGTGGGCGGGTGGACCAGTGGACTGGGGGTATGGAGAATAAGGGGACTAGTGGTCGGGTGGACTGGTGGGCGAGGAGAACAGGGGGACGAGACACCGGGATCAGTGCAAATGTGCAAAGGTGCAAAGGTGGAAAGGTGAAGACAAGTGGACCAGTGGGCGAGTGGACAAGTGGGAGAGGGGGAGGGAAGAGGGCACAGGAGATGCAGTGCAAAGGTGCAAATGTGCAAAGGTGGGAAGGTGAAGACAAGTGGACAGGGAGAATAAGTGGGCGGGTGGACAAGTGGGAGAGGAAGAGGCAAGAGGCAGTGGAAAAGTGCAAAGGTGCAAAGGTGGAAAGGTGAACGTTAGTGGACTAGTGGTCGGGTGGACTGGGGGGAGGGGTGTAAAGACACGATTAAGACCACTGGGTCGGGCGATAGATGTTTTTTCCGCTGGGTAATTTTATCACTTCTGGAAATTGGCAGGATTGGTATGAATCTGCGCTTAGTTTAAATGACAGCGGAGCAAGTTTATGAATTTCATTGTTGGGTCGGCCTGCGGGAAACGCGAAACGTACGTTTTTATTTGGAAACATTAGGCTAAAGTAGCGAATAACTGGAACATAGTCTGAGTCTCCAGAGATAACGACAAACTCATCAGCCATGTTTAGTTGTGCTTCGTAAATAAGGTGCGTCGCCAATGCGACATCAGTCCCTTTTTCGCGCCAATGTTTAATGTAAGTCTTCCCAGTGCTTAATTCGATTAATATTTCTTGTTGTCGAATTCGGCCTTGGTGAATGGTGATGATTGGACCTCTAAGTGAGCTAAGTGCTCGTAGGTATAGCCGATGCCTGGCAAGTTTATTAGGATTAGTTTTTTCAAGGTGGTGCGGAGTCGCAGTAAAATAATGAATGCTAACGATTGTCGCTTTAGGACTGATGATGTGGAGTGTGCTACGGCATAGTTGACCCAAGTCTAGCCACTTGCATTTTCGGAATTCATTACCATGTGCAGCCTGACTGATGCTGTGGTATAAGTTGAACCCATCGATTAGAAATGAAACACGCTTCTCCATTTAGAGCGTAGGAATCGTCTAAAATAAAAACCCCGCGGATCGTAACCCGCGGGGGGCTGTGCGGGCTTGGCATGATGGCCAGCATACACACAGGGAAGATTCGAAGACTAAACTTGATTCAAAAGTATCGGGCAAGAATTTTCGGTGAAGGGCAGTCACCCATGTATTAAGTTATCACTCACAGAGTGGTGCAATGTATGTTGTCTAGGGTGGATTGCTTAGAGTTTGTTGAGGGATGGGATGGGGGGGAGACTAAAGACAGTGGGAATGTGCAAAGGTGCAAAGGTGGGAAGGTGATTACGAGTGGGCGAGTGGACTAGGGGACTGGTGGGAGAGGGAGAGGGAAGAGGGCACAGGAGATGCAGTGCAAAGGTGCAAATGTGCAAAGGTGGGAAGGTGA
>RFOO01000214.1 GCA_009926645.1 bacterium
GTCTTACAAGCCGTGAGCAACAGGGATGACAGAACGACTACTAGCGATAATCGCTTTAACATCTAAATTAGAATTTAGACGAATGGTAGGCCAAATCCCGAACCTTACCTTGCTTATCAAACTTAACGATTACCGTCAAAGAACTCTGGGAGCTTACTGATGCCGAAGATCCACCGGAAGCGCCGACAAAAATCAGTGTGAAGTAGCCACCTACATTGGAGGACTGTACCGTGGAGCTGATGCGATCGTAGATCCACACCTCGCAACCTGTTTCATCGGTTGAAACAATGTTAGGTGAACCCATGGCCGTGGCAACTTCTGCGCCACTCATGCCGACCTTGATGCTGCGTTGAGCAACACCCACTGTCATTGAAGCCTTGTCATCACCCTTAGCGACTTCACTTGGACTTGTGAAGCGGAGAGCAATACAGCATGAATCGATTTCATAGAACTTTTTTTCTAAAAGAACTTTAAAAATTGTAAATAAAAAACCCCCTCGTTCCCCGACACCTGACACCTGGCACCCGGCACCCTCTCTTCCACCTTTCCACTTTTGCACTTTTGCACTTTCCCACTGCCTCTGGTGCCCTCCCGGCACCCGGCACCTGTCACCCGTCACCTAATAATGCCCCCACATTCTCAAAACCTTCACCACCTTTTCCTTCGCATGAATGCAGTAAACCAACCGATGCTGTATATTAATTCTGCGGGAGTAAGCGCCCTTAAGATCGCCCAAGAGCGTTTTATAGGGTGGAGGATTTTGAAAAGGATTTTTGCTAAGCACTTCGAGCAAAGCTTCCACCCGTGGTCGCAATGGAGAAGTCCCGATTTTTCGAGCATCCCTTAGCGCGTCTTTTGTATAAACCAAAGTCCAACTCACCACTTCAATTTCTTGGAAGTTTTACGGAGAGGAGTGCGCATACCTTTTTTGATTGAGGCTGCCATCTTGGGAATCGATTGCAAATAGAGTGTCTCTTGAATATTTTCCCAATCCTCTGAGGAAATTAAAATCGCGTGACCACGTTTGCCCGTGATTTGAATGGGTTCATGGGTGACCGTATCGATTAACTGATACAATTTAGTACGAGCTTGGGTGGCGGAAATACTTTGCATAAGAGACAGCGTACGCTTTTGCGTACGTTCTGCAAGCCTAGCCTCAAGCTCCAAAACACGATTAGCATTCATCCAATCATTTTACCCCACCACTCGTCCAAAAATAAATAGAGCCTTCACCCCACTCCTTCCCACTGCCTCTAGTGTGTCCCCCCTGACTCTTCCCCTTGTTTCACTTTTCCACCTTTGCACATTTCCACATTTGCACTGTCTCTTCTTCGCCTCCCCGACACCTGACACCTGGCACCCGATACCATTTCATCTTCCTTCCCACCTTTGCACTTTCCCACTGCCTCTAGTGTGTCTCTCCCCCGTGTCTCCACTTTTTCACCTTTGCACTTTTGCACTTTCCCACTGCCTCTCCAGTGCCCTCTTCCCTTCCTCGCCCACTAGCGAGCTTCGCTCGCGCTCACTTCAACTTAGCCCGTCAAAACTGTCATACCTTTATGAAGAATTTTCAGTCATCTAATAATATAATCCTGACGAAATACTCGGTGTGCAAAAGATTCTGGCTCACCTATTTCAGGGAAATATTTCCTTAAAAAATCAGGAAAGTCTTTCAAAAAATAAACTATTCCTTCTTCTACAATAGGATTAAGAATAGCCTGGCTTCGTTCAACAGTTTCCGTCCTTGAATTAATATATTCGGAGGGGTCGCTATTAAAGAGGTTCGTACACTTAAGGGCAATCGTTGGATGTGCCATATACATACACGCACCTGGACAAGCCCCAGTGAGCTTAGGATAATTAGTTAGTCGTCTGAATTTTTCGTAAGAGTTTTGAAAATGATAATGCATAGCCTGATCCACTAAAGCCGTAAAATAGAGACAGACTGCGAAATTGGGCCGGTCTTCTAAAGGAATGACTTTTAACGCCAAGTCCGGTTCGACCAAAAAATTCATCGATATAGAATACGATTCAGGCGACCGCGGAAAATGTTTACGCATTCCTTCGGGCATTGTCGCATAGAATTTCCTTAAGTCGTGCTCAAATTGCTTCGTATAATAGTCTTCAAATTTCATAAACTAAAAATCTGTTACTGTTTTAAGGTCTGTATCTTTTCGGCAACTACAGACCAGTCAACGGACTCGGTAATATGGCACCAAGAGATTCTAATAGACCCTTTGATTCTTTCTTTAGATAATCCCATGGAGGTTAAAACATGACTAAAAGTATAGCTAGACGATGTACATGCGGATCCATTCGAGATAGAAACTAAATCTTTCAACTGAAGGATTATTGCCTCAGAATCTACA
>RFOO01000215.1 GCA_009926645.1 bacterium
GGTGGCGTGAACGAGAAAATCACCTTCCGAGATTTCACCAAAATCAAGAGCTCGCCCGATGGCTGGTTGTTGGGCGGTTCGCCGACGTGGAAGAGTCGCGAGAGGGCGATTTTTTCTTCCGAATAATTCGCGCTCCGTTAGAAGAATGATTCCTTGAGCGAGGGGTTCGGAAAAATTTTGGGCAGGAAGTATAAAGCCACCGCTAAAACGGGCCTGAATGATCTGCGGAGAGAAATGAGCAAGGGAGAGCTCTTTGATTTCTTGGCGTAATCTCTCAACGGAGCCTTCGGTATCACCCGCTAAAAGGCAAAGCTTCCCATCGCGACACTGCCGAGCAGCTTCTTGCATCAGCCCTAAACGGTGGGATAGAGAGTCGTTGTCATTCCCAATCCGTAGCGTGTCGGCACTTTGGGAGAGCAAAGGTTTAACCTCCCAATCGAAGGGGGTGTCATCGGTGTCTTGAAGACTGAGAATATCTAAATTCGAACCCTGTAACTCTTGAAGAATCGGTTGTTCAAAAACTTCATTCACTCCAATCAGGAGACTTTCAGGTGGAAGGTGACGGTAAAAGGGGTCGAGGTCTTCCTGTGAGAGATCCTCTTTGGGTGCACAAATGACCAGACCTTCCATTTCTCCCTCGCTACGTTGGGTTGCTGGATCAAAAGGGCGCAAGGATTCAACCATTTCGCCAAACAAATCCAACCTCACAGGCATGGTGGCGTTGAGAGGGTAGACATCAATGATTCCCCCGCGTAGAGCGAATTCTCCCGGCTGCTCACACAGAACTTCATGATCATAGCCAAATTCCGTGGCTAATTTTTGTGCACATTCTTTAATGGAAAGTCGGTCACCTTTGCGAATCACCCATTCACGTTGTTTTATTTTTTGGTGAGAAGGAGAAGCTAGCAGAAGAGTCGGTGGAGTACAGGCAATGATTAAAGGGTTTTGCGCGGTGTGTTGGCCGTGTCTCAAGGCAGAGAGGACGCCTAAGAGATCGCAGTCAGCCTCGAAGGTTGGAATCGCGGCATCAGGTTCGGTTAGGATTTTTATTTCGGGCTTCGCGCCTTTGAGGGTCGCTAAAAGTGAAGCGGTCTCTTCGGCAAAAGTTTCGGCAGCTCCGAGATTGGAGGCAATCAGGACAATAACTTTGTGCTCGGCACTTTCCGCACAGGCACAGGCGGCCCAAGCATAAGTTGGGACACCTGTGAAAGCTCGTCGAAGTGATTTAACCACCCTCCTATCGAGCGAGGGAATGTCGAGGGGTCAAATCGAAGCAACTGACCAGAATTACTTTAACCCGAAGCGGGTGGTAAATTCTTTGGCTAAAGCCTCATAGGCCACTGCTCCGGGAGAATGTGCGTCGTACTGGAAAATGGTTTTCCCATGGCTCGGGCATTCAGATAGCCGGATGGTTCGAGGAATCATGGTCTTGAGAACCAAATCAGGGAAGTGGGTTTTGACCTCTTCCATCACTTGCCGTGAAAGATTGGTCCGTACATCATACATCGTTAGCAAAATCCCGCCAATCGCTAAGGTGTCGCCTGCACCCGCAGATTTCAATTGTTCGACCACGCCAAGGATTTGCCCTAAACCTTCCATCGCTAAATATTCAGTTTGGAGGGTGACCAATAAATAGTCTGAAGCAGCGAGCGCATTCATCGAGAGCATGCCTAATGCGGGCGGACAGTCGATGAGGATGGCCTTGTATTTTTGAGAGGAAACGATGCTCGCTAAGGCGTTGCGCAGTCGGGATAGGTAGTTTTCAGATTGGGATAACTCAGCTTCGACCGCAGCTAAGTCGACTTCGGAAGGGATAATATCTAAATTTTCGGTCGAAGTGGGAATAATCATTTCCTCAGCTTTGGCCTCACCGTGAAGTACTTTATAAAGTGATTTTCCAGATGTCTTTTCCAGACCAAGGGCACTGGTGGCATTGGCTTGGGCATCGAGATCAATCAGCAGTGTGCGTAGACCCATTCGGGCTAAACCAGCAGCAAGATTTACCGCAGTGGTTGTTTTACCGACTCCGCCTTTTTGATTGGCTATGGAAAATACTTTCGTCACTTCAAGCATCCTCAATCGGGCGTTCAACTTCAGTCGGTGCGTCATAATTAACGCCCGCTAATCCGAAGCCAAAATTTTTCAGGAAGTCGGACTGATATCCAGCAAAGTCGCCATACTGCTCCAGGGTTTCGGTGGTCACGGCAGGCCAAACATCAAAAACGGCTTTTTGAATTTCGGGTAGCATTTCCCAGTCATCGATGCGCACGCGCCCTTTTTCATCAAAATGGAGGGCGTTGCCATTATACATTTGTTTTTCAAACAA
>RFOO01000216.1 GCA_009926645.1 bacterium
CCTTGATTCTCACCTTTCCACTTTTGCACTTTTGCACCTTCCCACGGACGTCACGGAGTGACGTCCCTCCCCACCCCTCCCCTCACCGCTCGCTCAAATTCCGTCCGCTCAGACTCAGGTAAAGACTCGGGAAACTTTGCCTGAGATCGCTCCCACTTCGCTAACCACGCCGCATCCAACCAAGCATAATAGGTCGGAATTTTGCCCTTCGCAATCACGGCAACGGTGGTGTCTTTCTTCACTCCGGTACCTACTCCTGCAGCCACGCGAAAACCTGCCGCAAGTAAACTCGCCCTCACTGCGGTTGAGGCCGAGTAAGTAAATAATTCAACGGAGTGAGACGATTGTAAAAGGTCAAACAAGCGACGGAACGATGACCAATGCCAACCCTCAGCATCGGTTTTATGAGAGAAAAAATCATAAAAAACAAAATGCGGCTTACTCTGCACGCGTGGCGCCTGAGTCCAAAAATCGCCCTCGACCAACTCCCAACTCAATCCCGGAAACTGTTTCGATGCCCAAGCTCCACGAGCCAAAATTGCATCAGGTCCTGAATGCCTTAAATAAGGAAATTTATTTTTATGCGTCAGTGCTAGACGTAAGGAATCAAGGTTGTTTTCGAAACTAACGATGCGCATTCGACGGATAGGACCTTGGGCAGCTTCTTTCTCGTAACACTGAATGGCTGCCATCGCATTCGCCGCTGCCCCTAAACCGACATCCCAAATAACCAGTTCAGCAACCTCATCAGGAGTCTGCCCTGGCTTTAATTGCAATCGCTCCGCTAAGTGTGACTGATCCACATAAAGCGATTTCGCCTCTTCCATCGGCGGTGTATGCGAATGCATAATTTCACCCGATGAAATTTGTTTGATACTGGCAAAACCACCTTCGGATAAATGCACGGTGTAGTCACCCATACTTAAAGGACGTCGCTCTTTGCCCACTTTCGGTGGCACTGGGGGATTATCAACGTCCTCCTGACCTAAATAGTGCCGACGTTCATGATAGAGAGCCAAAAAGTTATCCGCCAAAATACTCTCCCGCATATCGCGCATCAGCTGATGATAAAAGGCAATGTTATGCTGCCCCAAAAGAGTCCAACCCAAGGGCTCCTGAGTCTTGGTCAGGTGATGCAAATAACCCCGAGAATATTTCTGACAAACGGGACAACGACAGCGGGCGGTAATAACTCTGCAGAAATCTCACACATATCCTCACGCTGGTGCTTCTCTTCCCCGACCGCTAAACCCCCAATCGCAAATCCATCAAATGGCAAAGCGGTTAAACCTTCGGCACTCTGTTTGCGCAAATGTGGATAAAGCGCTCCTTGCACAATCGCGAAGAGCGATTGAGGAGAGTCTCCCCTTGCCTGCAAACTTCGCAAAGCCCAACGATGAGTGATTTCCAAAGCTCGACGGGCCGAAGCCTCATCAGCCGTGGAAGGAATACACTGATCCAAGACCATCATGATATCACTCCCAATCGCCATTTGCGTTTCGATACTGACCTCAGGACTTAATAAAATTTTCTTTCCATCGACATAACTCCGAAACTCGGCTCCACCCTCATCAATCGCACAGGAATGTGGCAGAGAAAAAATCTGAAAACCACCAGAGTCCGTAAGCACCGATTTTTCCCAGCCCATGAATGAATGAATGCCTCCGAACTGTTTAAAAACTTCGGGACCTGGACGCAGTAATAGGTGGTAGGTATTCGCCAAAAGAATCTGCGAACCCGAATCGAGCAAGGTCTCAGGAGTTTGCGCCTTTACCGTCGCCTGCGTACCGACTGGCATAAAAAGTGGGGTCTTTACCTCATTATGCAGGGTACGGAAAGTCGCCGCTCGAGCTCGAGAACCTGAAGCAACAGCTTGGCATTGAAAGGAGAGACGCGACGACGACATGCAAAGAGAGGTGGTTAGAACGCCCGCTCACAAATAGCAAGAAATCGGATAAATTTTTCGAGGTTAGGATTGCGGTTATCTTGTAGGTTAATAATAGTATACTTATGCCCCACCCCGGTAAGCCCAGTCTCTGGAGCCTGCTCGTGCTTACCCTATGCCTATGTGGATGTGATGAAAAGCCCCAGGGGCGAAATATAAAAGGCGATATAAGTGTGGACGCTCTCGAAGTTGGACCGCGTGTCATCGAACCAGCGATGTCAAATTTTCTTAACACGAATGATTTAGCCGGCGGTGTAGGCTTAGTCGTGTCACCCCAAAAAACTGTCGTCATCGAAGCCTTCGGCTATGCCGATATAAACGAGTACCGAAAAATGCAAACGGGTACACT
>RFOO01000217.1 GCA_009926645.1 bacterium
TAATGCGTTTCGCCCTTCTAAGGCTCGGGTGTAATCACGCAAAGCAACGAGGTAACGACTATCCGTTCCGCCGATGGCAGCATCTAACCAGCGACGGCGATTGGTTGGGGATCCACGCACAAGGCGTAAATCATCGGAGCAAAAGATAATCGAAGGAAATCTTCCAAGGTGTTCAGCAATTGAAGGAATCGGTGTGCCATTAAGCAGGGCTTTGCGTGAGCCTTTGGCGAGGCGGATTTCAAGTGAATTGGATTCACGGTCTTGCTGCACATCGAGTCGAATGCGAGTTTCGGTGGATCCCGTTCGAATGAGTGGGGAAATTTCAGAAGTACGAAAAGAGCGAAAAGCGGAAACGAGCCCAATGGCTTCAAGAAGATTGGTTTTACCTTGGCCATTATCACCCACAAAAAAAACTCTCGGCGCATCGAGCGGAACGTCGGCGAAAGTGATATTGCGGAAGTCAGCCGCGCGAATGCGGGTGACATGCATGAGTTATTGAGGAATAACAATAGTTACACCCACAGCAAGAGCCGTCGGACTCTTTAACTTATCGCGATTGGCGTTATAAATATCATTCGCTCTTTGTCCATTCCCGTAGAACTTTTTGGAGATAGAATATAAACTGTCTCCACTTTGAATGGTATAAGTTTTTGTTTCTTTAGAGGCTGAAGATTCGACGACAGTTTTTGTTTTTTCGGTTTGATTTTTAGCGGTCGCAGCGAGCAAGGGGTCGCCCACTTTATTGATGCGGGATAACTCCGAAACTTCGCGAAGTAATTTTGCGTTTTCTGCTTGGAGTTTACGAATTAAAGCGGCCTGATCTGAGACACCAACCTCGTCGGGGTCCAACGGACGACCTGGCAGTTGCTTAGCATAAATTTTTTCAGCCGTATTAATCATCTTCTTTACAATTTTTGCCTGTTCCGAGTCGGGCTTTAGGCGAATGTATTGATTGAAGTGGTAAATGGCAGGCAGGGGGTCTTCGAGTTCAAGTAACATTCTTCCTGCTTCAAGGTGAGATTCCGCTGCTCCTTTTCGTGAATCAATTACTTTGAGAAAACACTCTAAGGCCAAGCGGTATTCGTTTTGTTTGGAATAAAGAATGCCTTGACGAAAATCGGGGTCTTCTAACTCGAGGGTGCGCGAGGCTGCGTTGTTCCCGTTATCGCAACCCGTGAGACTGAACAGGGTTATACTGAAAAGTAAGAAGACAGCGCGCAGTTGTAGCATACCTTACATTTCATTTTTGCCCCTCACTCATCAATCCCAAATCACTCTTGGAGTGCTCGCGGGAGTGCCGACTCAATCGACGGTGTTTCAAAGACAAAGCCGCTCGCGGTTGCTGCCTCAGGCAGGACAGCTAAATCGGCCAAGAGGGTTTCTTCCGCCATTTGTCCCAAAGCGAGTTTTACCGCCCAGGATGGGGTGGGGCAAAAGCTAGGGCGATGAAGTGTTTTGGCTAAAATTTGGGCAAATTTGAATTGGGTAACTGGCTGGGGGCTGACGGCGTTAATCGGGCCCTGGCATTGTGGGGTTTCTACTATCCAACCGATCAGACGTACAAGGTCTCCTAGGCGAATCCAGCTCATCATTTGCTTACCCGAACCAATCCGTCCCCCCAATCCCAGTTTAAAGGCAGGCAACATGGTTTTTAAGGCCCCGCCGGAGGCAGCTAAGACGACCCCCGTTCGCACGTTGACGGTACGGATGCCTGATTGATGGGCAGGTTGGGTGGAATCTTCCCAAGCGGACGATACTTCGCCAAGGAATCCAGCGGTCGAGGTGGGTGATGTTTCGGTTAAAATCTCGTTTGGCCGATGATATCCGTAGCGGTTGATGCCAGACATCGACACAAAAACAGAGGGAGGATTTTGTAAGCGAGCCAGTGTCTCGGCCAAGAGTCGAGTACCTTGCCGACGACTTTCCAGAATGTTATTTTTGGTTTTTGCAGTCCATCGTTGGGCAATCGGCTCTCCTGCTAAATGAATAACAGCGAATGCGTTTTCTAAAAAATCACGATCAATCCACCCCGTGGCTTCATTCATCGTCGCCTTGCCCGTGGAACGTGAACGCAAAGCCTCTACCTGATAACCGCGACTCTCTAAAAACCCCTGTAAAGCTTTACCAACAAAACCGTGTGCGCCAGTGAGAATGATACGCTTCATCGAAGAAAGGACATTAACCTTGGAGAAGCATCGTAATGGACATGGCGACCATTAGCAAATCCTCGACTAAAGTAATGGTGGACATGGGTAAATTCAAGGCGGTGCCGAGACA
>RFOO01000218.1 GCA_009926645.1 bacterium
ATGTCGCCTCGTAAAACAGCACATGGCCATACGCTTGATTTAGGTCCAAGAGTAACATTACCGATTACCACCGCTCGTGGGTGCACATAGGCACTGGGTGAGACCGAAGGGCCTTTCAGCAAATTGCGGGTCAACTCCTGGGAAAGACTGGCGTCGGAATGGGGGTTGGGTTCGGGCAAAGAAGGTGAGGTCACCCATAAAAAATTGCCCTTTGTCGGCCAACAGGGAAGCCATAATTCCCTAAGATAGCCATAAAACAAGAAATTGGCTTCTTTTTAATGATTTCTAGCGGGTTGGGCTACATCCAGACCAAGCCACGAGAACCTGTGAAATTCCCCTTGCCAAGGGCGGTTGAGTTCATTTGCTCCGACCTTCCGACAGCCATGAAGGCCACATTTACTACATCAGGTCGCCAATTCACCGTAAAGGAAGGCGACATTCTTATCGTGAACCAGTACCCTGGCAAAAGCGAGGGAGACACACTTACCTTTAACGAAGTCCTTCTCGTAGGCGAAGGTGCAAATGCCAAGATTGGCACTCCTCACGTTGCGGGCGCTAAAGTGACCGCTAAAATTCTTGAAAATAAGCGCGGAGAAAAAATCGACATCTTCAAACACCGTCGTCGTAAGGGCTACTACCGTCGTCGTGGCCACCGCCAAGAACTCTCTGTTATCAAGGTAGAAAAAATTTCTGCTTAACCCCCTTCATCCGATACAACCATGGCAACCAAGAAAGGTGGCGGCACTTCAAGCAACGGCCGCGATTCCAATTCCAAACGTCTCGGCGTTAAACTTTACAGTGGCGAGTTTGCCACGGCTGGATCCATCCTGATTCGTCAGCGTGGCACACAGATGCGTGCAGGTCGCAATGTTGGTATGGGCCGTGACCATACTCTTTTTGCAAAAGCAGACGGTTTAGTAAAATGGGATGCTGAGCATCGTCGCGTAGAGATTGTTCCAACAACCTCTTCGAGCTGCTCACTCTAACCTACATCAACATCGCTAAAAAGGCCGATTCTTATCGGCCTTTTTTATGGGCGTTGATAACAAAACCATGCCCGAGTGGAATCAGCGTAGATCGGATCGTGCACGACATAATCGCAAACACATTGGAACATCAATTGATTATCCGCACGAGCCATGCGCAGAGAATCGAGTTCAGCTAATAATAGTTGGAGACGGTCAACGGAGAACGAGACTTTATCGAGTTCAACTGATTCGCTCAAGCTGTACTCGGGATCTTCTGTCTCTCTTAATGAGAGCATAGTATTTCGATGGTGCATTGGGGTGCGTCACTCAGCATGCCTTTGCCTCGCAAAAGACAAAGCCTGCAAATGTGAAAATTGTGCGTCGAAAAGAATACGGAAGCGTGAACCGAAACTAACGTGTCGCTTGCCAAAACTTCCAAGTCATCACCAACGCCACCAACATTAGTCCAGTAGCGAGAGCAATCCAAATGCCGACGGCACCAAGGTGCAGAGGAAAGGCTAAGAAAAGAGCCAAAGGTAAAGTAATGAGCCAATAAACAATGAAGACGCTACTCGACGCCCAGGTAGCACAATCAATCGAACGCAATAGATAAGCGACAACAACCTGACTGCCATCGAAAGGCGCCCAAAGGGCTGCAAAGATTAGTAGAGTTGAAGCTAAGAAAGCCGTCTCCGTACCTGCCACACCGTACATTTCTAACAAAAAAGGCCTCAGCAAAATCATCATCAATCCGTAGAAAGACATCATCAATCCACCTAAAATGAGAGCCCCCCAGCCCACCGCACGCACACGAACACGGTCTTTTGCGCCGTAGGCTTCACCAACACGAATACCCGCAGCAATTCCCAAGCCTAAGGGCAACATAAAGGCAGCTGATGCCGTACTAATTGCCACCTGATGGGCGGCTTGAGCCGTGGATGAAATCCAGCCTGCAAAAACAGGAACCACTGCAAAAATTCCGACTTCGCTAAGACTATGAAAACCCGCTGGTAAACCCGTATGCAAAAGCCGAGCAAAGACTTTGCGCTGTAAGCCATCCAACCAGTTCACTGGTCCGCGACCAGGAGTAAACCATAGACCAATCAACATAACCAAACGAGATACGAGAGTTGCCCATCCAGCTCCCGCTAATCCCATGCGCGGAAATCCCCAGTTACCATACATCCAAATCCAATTAAGAAAAATATTAACCAGCAAACCTACCGCTAACCATAATAACGAAATCCAAGGCTGATGCTGACTATCGCGATGCCCACGCAGGGCATGGAACATTAATCCCGGTACCATT
>RFOO01000219.1 GCA_009926645.1 bacterium
AGGCGCAAGGCATCGGTTCCGTGATCTTTGACGATGGCGTCGGGGTTAACCACGTTGCCGCGACTCTTGGACATTTTTTCACCGTCTTCACCTAAGATTAAACCTTGGTGGAAAAGTTTTTGGAAAGGCTCAGGGTTAGGCAGAACTTTGATGTCGTAGAGGAAACGATGCCAGAAGCGGGCATAGAGCAAGTGCAGCACCGCATGTTCAGCACCGCCGATATAAAAATCGGGACAGCCCCAGTACTTCAGCGCTTCAGGCGAAGCAATGGCCTGAGCATTGTGAGGATCCAAATAACGCAGGTAATACCAGCAGGAGCCAGCCCATTGTGGCATGGTATTGGTTTCACGTGAAGCTTTGACCCAAGATGCGCCCGGTTGCGGCTGCGATTGGGGAATGGTTTCGCCGTTCTCTAAGTTCAGCCAGACCTCAGTCCAATCGATTTCTTTTGAGAGAGGTGAGTCGCCCGTCGGAGAGGGTTGATAGGATTTAACCTTGGGTAAAGTCAGTGGGAGTTGTCGGCTGCTGAGAGGGACTGCACAGACTTCTTTTTGATTGATGCGACAGGTCACAGGCTCCGTGGGCAGGAACTCGGCCACAGCGGAGGAGCGATTGATTTTTGCGTAGTCTTCGCGAGATACCCAAAGAATCGGGAAAGGTTCGCCCCAGTAGCGTTGACGGGAAAAGAGCCAGTCACGCAGTTTGAAATTAACGGCGAGTTTGCCCTGATTCTTCGCATTCAAATCAGCGATGATACGTTTTTTTGCCTCCGACGCACGCAAGCCATTATAGGCTCCAGAATTCATCATTGGTCCGTCGTTGATCCAGGGCTGTTTCGTCACATCAATCAACTCAGTCGAGTCGACCACCTGGATAATGGGTAATGAAAATTGCTTCGCGAATTCCCAGTCGCGCGTGTCGTGCGCAGGTACGGCCATAATCGCACCCGTGCCATAGCCCATCAGAACATAGTCGGCTGTCCAAACGGGGATTTTGGCTCCATTGATTGGGTTGATAGCGTAAGCGCCAGTAAAGACTCCCGATTTTTCTTTAGCTAAATCAGTACGCTCTAAATCAGATTTGTTTTTAACTTTAGCTACATAGGCCTCGACCTCGGCTTTTTGTTCAAGCGAGGTGATTTTTTCTAAAAGAGGGTGTTCAGGTGCGATGACCATGTAGGTCGCACCAAAGAGGGTATCTGGGCGGGTTGTGAAAACCGTTAACTGTTCTTTCTGTCCATCGATAGCAAAAATCACCTCAGCGCCTTCGGATTTACCAATCCAATTCTTTTGGAGGCGTTTGGTCGAATCGGGCCAATCCAGAGCATCGAGTCCATCAATCAATTTATCGGCGTAAGCGGTGATTTTGAGAACCCATTGGCGAATGGGACGACGTTCTACAGGGTGATTGCCGCGTTCGGAACGGGGACCTTCTGCGGTGTTTAGCACTTCTTCATTGGCGAGGACGGTACCGAGTTCAGGACAGAACCAAACTGGTTTTTCAGAAACATAAGCTAAACCATTTTGGAAAAGTTTTAAGAAAATCCACTGCGTCCAGCGGAAGTAATCGGCATCGGTCGTGGAAATTTCACGATCCCAATCGATGCCAAAGCCTAGCATCTGTAACTGGCGACGGAAGTTGTCGATGTTGCGTTGGGTTTGGACCGCGGGGTGTTCGCCTGTGGCGATAGCGTGCTGTTCTGCAGGGAGACCGAAAGCATCCCAGCCCATCGGGTGAAGAACATTAAATCCATTCGCTTTTTTATAGCGTCCTAAGATATCCGAAGCCGTGTAACCCTCGGGGTGGCCGATATGCAGTCCCGCACCCGAAGGGTAGGGGAACATATCGAGAACATAATATTTAGGCTTACCGCAGTTGAGGGGCTCAGTGCGGAAAGTTGCCTGTTGCTTCCAGTAGGCCTGCCAGCGTTGTTCAAAGGCGGAAAAGTTATAAGTTCCGAAGGGTTGTTCCATGGATGTTTGGAGATAGGAGAGTTCGGGACAAAGAGGCAAGAGTGTGCTGTGAAAAGGAGAGGGGGTGTGACGATTTCGAAACAGGCTCTTTTTTCGATTAACTAAGCCAGAAAGAGGGTTATGCCCTAGTTATGCGTACAACGAGAAGGGATTTTGTTAAAAAACTTTTTGTGGCTACGGCTCAACTAGCTTTGGTCGGCCCTTTGTTGCCTCATGGTCTCTTTGCCAATGAGGCCGACCGGTCGGGCTTGAATTTTCTGGTCTTAGGTGACTGGGGTCGTAAGGGGCAAAAAGACCAACT
>RFOO01000220.1 GCA_009926645.1 bacterium
CTGCTGGTGATGATTCCGTTTCCCTCGGCTACGTCTTCAAGAACGTTGCTGCTGGAGTAGACGCCACCATATCCATCGCTTCTAACGACAACTACGGCATCAACCTCCGTCGTGCCCTGAACGAAATCGTTTCTGGTCTCGAAGTCGCTGTTGGCTACAACCGCGCTATCGGTACTAACTACGAATCTAACTGGGTTTACGAACTTTCGTATAACTTCAACAAGCAGTACTCGATCGCTTACAGCGTGACCGATCCTAACGGCTCAGCTAAAAGCGTAAATCAAGTAAGCTTGCGCTATAACTTCTAATCTTCGGATTAGAGTTTAACACTAAGGGCTCCGGAAACGGAGCCCTTTTTGTTTATTTAGCCTCAACATGCACGGTAACCCTCATTTCTCGGTCGCCCGTTCCCCAGTAACTTCCGCGAATGGGCGTGGCATCACGATAATCTCTGCCCAAGGCCGAAGCAACGTAGGCCTCATTGACGATACGTTTGTTGGTTGGGTCTAGACCCAGCCACCCATAGCCTGGTATCCATACTTCGCACCAAGCATGGGAGGCGTGGCTACCGAGAACCTCACCTCGCTTGGGGTCGTATACATAACCACAAATGTAGCGAGCAGGTATACCTAATGATCGGCACATCGCCAGTAATAGGTGAGCGAAGTCTTGGCATACGCCTTGCGGGTTTTTGAAAAACTGCTCGGTGGTGGTGTTTACATTAGTCACCCCGGGGACATATTTGCAGATTTTATGGACCGTTTCCATTAAGGAAATCACGACACCAAAGACTTCTTTTTTATCACCCCGAGCATCGACCGCCGTTCGCCAAATTTGTGGTGTAATCTGGATAGGGCCATCCGATTGCAGATAGGGCTGAAAACTTTCAGTGACCTCGGGGAGGGTTAAGGCGCTTATCGGACCATCGGTTGGAATGGCTTTAAGAGGGGTGGGCTTTGTTTCGACCATACTCGAAACATCGATAACAAGTTCTTTGTGCGATTCTTCGACCTCGAAAAAGGAAACTGTATTGCGATGTAAATCGTGATACCGACGCATTTTTACGGCTGGGAGAACGCGAACGAGATGCAAAATCGTGCGCTGGCGTTGGTTGTCGAGCGGAGTGACGCGCAACTCATTGTTGTTGTTTCGAACAGGTAGGGCGTAGCGATATTCGGTGCGGTGAAGAATGCGGAGCTTCATAGCTTCGAATAAATTATTGTTGCTGCTGTTGTTGCTGTTCGCGCTGCCAATCTGACATCGAATCTTGGCGATTATGTCGAGTGAAGTGACGACCTACTTCGCTAGGAAGTAAGACGAAACTCTCAAAAACTGCTTGGCTTGCGCTGTTTAAGTAACGTTGCAATTCGTCAATGTATTGGTGAAGCCCCTTGGCTAGGACTTCGCTGGGGCCCGAAAAACTGAGACGAGCAAGCAATGCGCCCGTTAATTTTTCACATTGGTTGGAGTAGCCTCCTGTGGGGGTACCCGAGATATCATGGAGGACTTCATCGGCACGTCTTAAGCAGTGACGAACCGATCGCGGGAATTCGTTCGAAAAAAGCAATAAATCCACCACTTTTTCGATGGTTATTTCGCCACCATAAGCTTTGCGATAGCCAGCGTGTGCGCCACAAGCACGTAATACGGCACCCCACTTAAGAGACTCCTCGGCTGCGTCTTGGCTGGTTGATTGCGACCAAATATCTAAGAAACGACTCGTCATATCAGCTCGCTCTAAAAGTCTCCCCAGTTGCAAAAAGTTCCATCCTTCATCTCGGGTGAGAGTGGCCTCAGTAATGCCATCAAAAAGCATCGAGGAAGAAATGATTTTTTCATAAAAAGCCTGAGGCGCGACCTCCAGTAAATCGATTCCCTCTGGAGAAGTGACAAACATGTTGAGGGCATTGATTTCCGTCCACATTTCTTCGGAAATCTTATCGCGGACGGAGCGTGCATTTTCTCGGGCTTGACGAATACACGAAATAATCGAGTCGGCATTTCGTAAGTCGGAAGTGATGAAGCGTGCAGCGTCGCCTTGTTTGGGCTGGCCGTAGAGCGATTTGAAGGCTTCTTCCATCGCGGTTGCCTGAAGTACGGGAGTCCAATACTCTTGTGCTGAACCTCTACCTAGGGTCTCATCATCAAGGAGCATTTCTTCACTGATACGAACCAATCGTGCGAGGTTCTCTGCCCGTTCAATCTGACGGGACATCCAGTATTGGTGGTCGGCTACACGTGAAAGCATCATGAGATTAGGTGGCAAAAACCCA
>RFOO01000023.1 GCA_009926645.1 bacterium
GAATTCTTCCCGCCTAAAACCAAAGAGGATGGTCAGGTGATGTTAAAAACGGCGAAAGCCCTCCATCCTTTTGGAATCGATTTTGCATCCATTACTTATGGGGCTGGTGGTTCTGATCGTTCAACCGTTTTGGAATACGGTCAGCAGTTAGTCGCGGCGGGTTTTCCGCTGATTGCTCATTTAACCTGTGTTGGGCATACGCAGTCCGAGTTGCTCGAAATCATTGCTAAATATGAGGCGGCGGGCTTTTCCGGAATTCTGGCTCTGCGGGGTGATTCTCCCAAAGGACAAAAAGAATTCGTCGCACATCCAGAAGGGTTTGCCCATGCCTTTGGCCTCGTGCAGCTGATTCAAAAAAGCTATCCCAACCGCTTTGCGGTTGGTGTCGTCGGCGGGTGCTGATTTTGTCACAACGCAATTGTTCTTAGATAACGAAGACTATTTTCGCTTTGTCGACCGAGCGAGAGCGGCGGGAGTCGCCGTACCTGTGTTGCCTGGAATTATGCCAGTTCTTTCTTTAAAGCAGGCCCGTCGCTTCTGTGGTTTTTGTCAGGCTAAAATCCCTCCCGCCTTGGAGGCCGAACTCCTTGCGTGTGGTGAAGATGAAGAAGCTCAAAGAAAAGTCGGGGTCTCTTGGGCGGTTCGTCAAATTCGCGGTTTACTCGCACGGGGTGTTCCTGGTTACCACGTCTATATTTTGAATCGGTCACAGTCTGCGATTGAACTGTTTAATCAATTAAGGCGTTAAGTTGTTCCGACTTACGGATTGCTGAGAAGAAAGCGACGGTGCAGATTCTTTTCGTGCAGGGTCCCCCCACATTGCGCCGGTTCGATTATAAAGCGGCCATCGCTTGGTCGCTTTACGACTTTGCCAATACGGGTTTTGCCATGGTGGTTTTGGCTTTAATTTGGCCCCAGATGTTTCACCACGTTTGGGGGGTAGGATTAGATCATCAGACAGAATCAATCGTCTTTAAACTCACGCAGGCATTGCCCTGTTTGATTATCTTTTTCCTTGCTCCTTTTTTAGGCCAGCTGGCTGAGCGAGGACGCTTTCGTGCCCAAGCTTTAAGGGTCTCCGTCGTTCTTGGTGCACTTTTAACCATGATGCTTTCTTGGGTGCCTGCTCAGGAGTGGTTTTTCTCGGCCTTGCTTTATGCTATGGCGGCCGTTGCTTTTTTTAGTGCGAGCACTTTTTACGATTCCATGATTGTCGATTGTGCCCCATTGGGGCGAAGACTGGTGGTTGGGTTTCTCGGTTCCACTGTTATCCTTTTCTTTTCCACGACAAGAACCTGCCGAGCGCATCACCTGGCTATCCGCTTTGCAAAATACCTCAGCCACAGCGAAAGAACTCTGGGCAGACGAACGTGTCCGTTGGTTTCTTTGCGCATATATTTTTTATATTGATGGTGTTCATGCCGTGAAAACCTCAGCAGCTCATTTTGGTGCTGTCCTTGGTTTTGGATCGGCGGATTTGGTCAAAGCTTTCCTCGTTGTCCAAGTCATCGGCATTCCCGCTGCTCTTGCTTTTGGTTGGTTGGGCTCTCGTTGGGGTGCAGTGAGAATGATCGTTTTTGCTCTTTTCGGTTACGTCGTGCTGACGCTGTGGGGGTCGCAAATCAGCCCTGGAAACATTACGTTAGCTGGACTGACATTTCCTTCGGTTTGGCTTATTGCGGGTGGAGTCGGCTTGGTCCAAGGTGGTGTTCAAGCCTTGAGCCGTTCCTATTTCGCTGAACTGGTTCCCCCAGGTCGTGAAATTGTTTATTTCGGTTTTTACAGTATGATGGGCAAGTTTGCCGCTTTTCTTGGACCCTTGCTGGGTGCCTTGGCTGGCTGGCTTTTTACGAATGCAGGCGATGAGACATCAACCGAGCGTGCCGGCTTTGCCTCTTTCGCTCTCCTTTTTCTCGTCGGTTTAATTTTGCTTTTAAAAACGCAACGCGCCGAAAAGCCTAAACGGTAGCAAGAATTTTTTCCTTAATTTCTTTCACGGGCAGGCGATTGAGTAGGGTGGGTGAAAGACGGTTGGGATTAATAACTGGTAGGGACTTAAGGTGTTCGCTGAGAATTAATCCGCGGTTTGCGGCAACCTCATCAACTCGGTCGACGGGAGTGAAGCGAGGAGCAGAGAGGAGAACTTCAGGGCGATTTCGAACCAGTTCTCCGATGGCAATGACTGCTTCAGCGAAACGATCCAATTCTTCTTTGGTGTAGGACTCGGTGGGTTCAATCATCAATCCAAACACTTCGGGGAAGGCGACGGTGGGTGCGTGGAAACCGAAGTCGAGGAACAGTTTACCGACCCGACCAATGATGGAAGCTTTAGGAATGCCTACCGATTCAATGCGTTTAAAATCTTCCTCCGTAAGCGTCAGAATAAACTCGTGCATACGAGGCACGTCATTGGCGGCAGCGGGCAAAGACGGGAAATTTTGTTTGAGTCGCGAATAGAGATAGCGACTAGACAAAACAGACATGGCTGACATGCGTTGAACTCCTTCGCGTCCGAGGCGTTGCAGATAAGTATAAACTCTTACCTTGTGGGCAAAATTTCCCCAATGACGGTGAAAAGATCCTAGGCTGTGCTTAGGACGAACGGGAATAAATCGGTCGCCTTGTTTCTTAATTTGATAACCAGGGAGGAAATCGACGAGCTTATCAGAAACGGCGACAATCCCATCACCAGGACCACCTCCTCCGTGGGGTACGGTCCAGGTTTTGTGTAAATTATTATGCACGGCATCGACTCCTAGGGCTTGGAGATTTACCCATCCCGCGATAGCGTTCATGTTCGCTCCGTCCATATAGACCAATCCACCCACTTGATGAATCGCATCGGCCATGCGTTTGAACTCTGTTTCAAAAACTCCCGAGGTATTGGGATTGGTTACCATCATGCCTGCAATTCGCGGACCGAATTCACGAACTTTAGCATCAAAATCCTCTTGGTCAACGCGTCCATCAGGGGCTGACTTCAAGATAACAATACCCGACGGGGCTCCATCTGGTCGACGTCGATTGACGTAACCCGCGGTGGTTGCAGTGGCGAAATTGGTGCCATGTGCACTCGATGGGATAAGGATGATATCTCGTTCGGTTTGACCGTGGTGTTGGTGATAAGCTTGGAAGAGCTTGAGACCGACCAGTTCGCCTTGAGCGCCTGCAACAGGTTGTGTGGTAACTCCTGGTAAGCCGGTAATCTTTTGGAACCACTCTTGGATTTGCCAGAGGAGTTCCAGAGATCCTTGCGCGTCTTCTATCGGGGCTTGCGGATGTAAACTGGTAAAACCAGGCAAGCTAGCAGCCCAATCGTTGAGATGCGGGTTATACTTCATGGTACATGAACCCAAAGGGAAACACCCCGTATCGGGTGATACATTTAACTCGCCGAGTCGCGTATAATAATCTTTTAACTCCTTCAGTTCGAAGGAAGGTAAGCCAACCACATCTTTTCGAAGTAAAGACGCGGGTATTTCAGCGGGAGCGAAGGTTGCTTGAGCTCGACCGTAAAGGCTTTCGAAAAAGGCGACGAGTTTATCGGCGTCCGCTTGAGTTTGAATATCGCTGCAGGAAATTTTTAAGAGAGAGCAACGGCAAGGAGTGCGCCCTGTGATATCAATCCCCACATGCAAACCGGCTTCTCGTCCTTTAGCGATGACAGCCGAGGCTGGCTCAGGGAGCATCAGACTAAATTCATTCCAGAATGCCTGTTTAGCGTAACAGACTTTCAATCCAGGAATGGCGCCCAATTTTGTGGCTATGGCTCGAGCCCGTTCACGACCCGCTTGGCAACTTGTCGCCATTCCTTTTTCACCTCGAGCGAGAATAGCCGCACCCGCAATCGTGGCGATGAAAGCTTGATTGGAGCAGATATTGGAGGTGGCTTTATCTTTGCGAATATGTTGCTCGCGAGTCGACATCACCATGACGATACAATCGCGACCTGAATTGTCTTTGGCTTTTCCAACAAAACGACCAGGGGTTTCTCGAACTTCGTTTTTCTTTTCTGCATGATGTCTGACCGCGAAGATTCCTAATCCGGGTCCACCAAAGTTTGCTCCAATCGCTAAGTGCTGACCTTCCCCGACAATGATATCCGCACCTTGACGACCATAGTGTGCTGGGGCTTTAAGTCCGCCTGTTGCCAAAAGCATCGGATCAATGACGGCGATGGATTTTACTTGGTGATCTGCACAAACATTGGTCAATGCATCCACATCTTCTAAAAGCCCTAGATGGTTGACTTGAGGGAAAATGACCGCCGCTACTTTTCCAGGATGACTTTGGATAAACTGAGCAATCGCTGTTGCTGAGATAATCCCTGTTTCTTCATCAGGGGTGATGAATTCACATTTTACAGAGGTATGGGCAATGTGGGTTTTTAAAACTTCAATATCTTGGGGAAGCAGAGTGCCAGCAACTAAGACGGTATTGGCATCGGCTTCAGACATTCTCACCGCGCAAACGGCAGCTTCGAAGAGTGCACTGGCTCGATCGTAAAGAGAGGAATTGACGGCTTCAAAGCCAGTGAGTTGGGCGAGAGTCGACTGATAAATCCAATGAGTAATGAGCGTGCCTTGAGAACGTTCGGGCTGGTAGGGGGTGTAGGAAGTGGTGAGATTTCGGATGGAGCAAACGTGCCCCACGATTTCATGGGTTTGATAAACTTGCAGACCATCACCGATGAAACTGGTTTTAATCTGATTTTTTTCAGCCAAGTCTGCCATGCGTTGAGCCAAGGCTTGGTATTCGAGTTCGGCTGGCAAATCGAGTGGTCCAGAAAACTTCACCTCGGATGCAATGTGTTGATACATTTCCGAGAAATTTTTGGCGCCAATGGCGTTAAACATGCTCTGAATATCTTGGTCACTGGCAGGAATGTAGTGACGAGAAAGTTCACGGCTGATTTTCGCTGGGTCGTAGGGCAGTTGAACCATAAAGAAAGTGTTAAAAGCAAGTCGCTGTATCGCAACTTTGCACCCCTAGATAAAAGGGTTATAAGAGAAAAACCCTCAACGCATAAGGGCTTTAAGTTACTCACAAAGGGTCGGCAACATCGGCATTGGCACTTATTCACATTGGGGTTTATCTAAAGTCATGACCCGTCAGGAACGTGCCAACTTTATCGCCAAAAAACTGGCCCAATTGTACCCCGAGACGCCCGTTCCGCTCGATCATGTCGATGCCTTTACTTTGCTCGTGGCTGTGGTGCTTTCCGCCCAGTGCACCGATAAAAAAGTGAATGAAGTGACTCCCGCGCTTTTTGCGGTTGCGGGCAGTCCGTCGCAAATGGCTCGAATGCCGGTGGAGCGGGTTTATCACTTGATTCGCTCACTGGGTTTGGCTCCACAAAAATCCAAAGCACTGGTGGGTTTGGCTCAACAAATTATGGATCAACACCAAGGCAAAGTTCCACGAACTTTTGCAGAGCTAGAAGATTTACCTGGCGTGGGTCACAAAACAGCTTCGGTGGTTATGGCACAGGCTTTTGGGGTGCCTGCCTTTCCAGTCGACACACATATTCATCGCCTAGCGAAACGCTGGAAGTTGAGCCAAGGCAAATCAGTCGAACAAGTTGAGCGCGATTGCAAAAAGCTTTTTCCAGAGTCTGCTTGGAATCAATTACACCTGAGAATTATCTTTTACGGCCGAGAGTATTGCACAGCCCGAGGCTGCGATGGCAAAACCTGCCCGCTTTGTCTTGCTTTAACTGGAAAAGCTAGCCGATGAGTTTTTCGTGCTTTTCTCGAAACTCCTCTGTCCAAGGACAGGGTTGATGGGAAGTTCCCTCTAAACGACAAACGGTTCGACTCCCTCTTGCGTATAGGACGGAATGATCCGTTGAGCGAAATTCAAAATCGACCGTGAGGCCTGCCGCACGAACTTTTTTAACTTTTAAAATAACATCCACTTCACATTCGGGCCGGATAGGGGAATGATAGTGCAATTGCAAGTCGCGCACGACGACGTAAACATCGGGAGCAATCGCAGGATCGAGAGTATCTTTACCCATCACTTCAACAAAAAAGGTTTTTTGAGCACGCTCCATTAAGAGCACGTAATGCGAGTGATGCAGAATACCCAGACCGTCGGTTTGATCAAACCATGTCTTCATTCGGACGATGAATGAATGGTTTGGTTGCCATCCTAGTTTTGTCATAAGTTACGGTGTTTGTATTAAGTGTGGGAGGCAAGTAGGGGCTTTAATTTTTTTCCCGAAATGTCTGTGCTAGTTTATCGAGAGCTTGCCAAGTCTCATGCTGTGGTTGGAAACCAAGGTCTTGTTGGGCGGCTCGAATATCGAACCAATGATCCTTGGCTAATTCCACCGCGACGAAACGAGTCATCGGCGGTTCACCCTTTAAGCGAAAAATAGTCCAGATGCCTTCGAGAATGGCGCCGAGTAAATAAGCCCTTCGCAGGGAGATTTTTTGGGTGACGGGAGGAAGGCCAGCACCCGATAGGAGTCGATTCACAAATTCCCAAAGTTTGACGGGCTGTCCTTGCGAAATAAAATAAGCTTTCCCGTGACCGTGGCCAGCGAGCAGAGCATCAAGGGCATTAAGGTGAGCCACCGCAGCGCTATCAACATGGGTTACATCGACTTTGTTTTCTCCGTCACCGACGATGCGAAGCTTACCTTGGCGTGCTCGCTCGAGAATGCGGGGGATAAGGTGATGATCTCCAGGTCCCCAGATAAGGTGCGGACGTAGGGCACACGTTGGCATCTCAGGTGTATGGCTTTTGAGAACATCGCGTTCGGCACTGGCTTTGGTTTCAGCATAGGCACAAAGCCAATTTCGCCCATAGGGCAACGATTCGTTGGCACCTTGAAAAGCTTCTCCTGTAAAAACAACGCTCGGCGTGCTGGTATAAACAAAGGCCTTGATTCCGGTGGCACGTGCGACTTCGAGGCAATAGCGTGTTCCGATAATATTATTTTTTACATAATCTTCCCAGCGACCCCAGATGCCCGCTTGGGCAGCAACGTGAAAGACGTAATGGCAACCTTGCATCGCTTTCTCGACGCTGTCTCGGTTTGCGAGATCTCCACAGAAATAATCTATTTCGGGAGGGCAGTCTTGGCTGCGTTGTTTCCGCCCCATGATACGAACGTGATAGCCACGAGCCAAACAAAGTTTGACGATGGCTTGGCCAAGAAAGCCACCTCCACCGGTGATGAGAACGCGAGGGGTTTCCATAAACTAGAAGGAACGTTGACCAAACTTTTGCGTCCATTCACGAGCTAATTGCAGGCGATGGATTTTGGCATTATGTCGAACATCGACTGGGAGTTTGTCTTGAAAAACGATCTCTTTAATTTGCAGCGAGAGCGGGTGATTGCTCGCTTTTTGGCGCAAGGAGCGAAGGAGAGATTCCTTTTCCTCGCTATTGAGCGGGGTGTGTTCTGGCTTAAGTTCAACCACAAGGACGGGGGTTTGTTGGGGAGCTTTTCCGATACCAATGAAGGCACAGCGCTCTACGGCTTCGTGTTCACGAAACAAGGGTTCAATTGATTCAGTGGTTATGGACCCCAAGGGCGTTTCTACTTTTTCGATACACCGACCGTGAAACCAAAGCCGACCTAAAGTATCGAGGCGTCCAAGATCTCCCATGCGATGCCAAATTTTTTCTCCGTCTCTTATCTTCGCACGTTCGGTAGCCTCGGGCAAATGGTCATAAGACGAGGTGACACTTGGTCCAGTAACGATGATTTCGCCAATCATTCCTGCAGGACAAATCTCGGCGTCTTGCATCGAATGAATAACGCCTTTTTTTTCCTGAATAATTTGAATTTCTACCCCTGCAACGGGTCGACCAACACATGTACCTAACCCCAGTAATGTTGAGGCATCAGTTTCAGATAAAATTTCCGAAGATTCAATCGACGAAACCGGTAAACATTCAGTCGCTCCATAAGGAGTGAAAATCTGACAATGAGGAGCTATTCGGCGGAGTTGCTTAAGTAGTCGAGGGGGAACAGGAGCACCAGCAATGAGTAATCGTCGCAAGGACGGAAGAGACTTTTGTTGTTCGAGACAATAATGCGCAATACGTGACCAGATGGCGGGAGACCCAAAAGAATTGGTTACTTTCTCCGATTGAATGGCTGAGACGAGTGGCGCAGGGTCGCCTGCGGTTGGACGTGATGGGTCGAGCAAAGGCGTGACCGTAGTCATCCCTAATGCTGGATTAAACAGAGCAAAAACGGGTAACATTGCCATGTCTACTTCTCCTGGCTCGATGCGGTAAGTTTCTTTGATCAGTCGAATTTGCGCATCGAAAATACCATGCGTGTAGCAAACTCCTTTTGGCGCACCCGTAGAACCAGAAGTAAAGAGAATGGCGGCGAGAGAGTTGGGTTGAACTTCTGCTAGTGGAAGAGGTGAAGAAGAGAAGCCCTCTTCAATGACTTTTTGCCAAGAAGCATTTCCAACTGCGAGGCGATGTTTGATGGTGGAAAAGGCTGAGAGTGGGAGATAACTTAACCAGCAAGCTTTCGGTATAGCAACGAGGGCGATGGGCTTCGACTGTTGAATACAGGCTAACATTTTTTTCCAACCCATCCCTGGGTCGATAGCGATGGGAACGGCCCCAATCTTTAACAGCCCAAACATACTGATGATAAGGTCATGACCAGGTTTGACGGCGAGTAGCGTGCGAGTGCCTTGGGTGATGCCTTGAGCATGAAAGGCTCGAGCGGCTGCATCGCTTTCTTGGTCGAGGCGTGCAAAAGAGCAACGGGCGTGTACTAATTTTCCTTCGGTGTCTACCGACAAAGGAGTTAGCGTGGCCGTGTGATGAGGAGTGCGTTGAGCTGCCTCGCGTAGGTGTCGTGCAACATTACATCCAAGGACATTCATTTTCTCTAAATGAAGAAGCCCCGAAATCGGGGCTTCTGCAAGGACACTTCTGAGGAAGTTTAGTAGTCGGTCAGAGTGATGGCACCCCAGAGAAGGGTGACTCGGTCTCCCGTCACAGCACGACGAGAGTAAAGTTCGGTGGTGCTTAGGTTAATCGAGGAATTACGAGGAGCGGCAAAGGAACTGGGCTCGGTTTTAACAATACCGAGGAAATTATGAGCGGGTTCTAAAGATACCGCATTACCATGATTTGTGGTGTCATAGCTGTTGCAGCCAACTAGGCCTGCAGAAGCGATGATTGAGGCGAGGACAATTTGCTTCATGGGAAGGTCAAACATTTGACTTAAATGGTATTGGTGTGACAAGCCAGAAAGGTTAGTAGCCAACCCACTCAAACCAAGCGGAGACGAGTGCTGGACCTTTAAAGAACCAAAGTGTAGCGGCTATGGCCATACTAGGCACAAAAGGCACACTTTCGCTCACTTTTTGGGGTCCGAAAAGCTTTAAAAGGGAGGGTAACTTTAGAATCACACCGATGACGGCACCGCCAAAAAGGCAAAAGAGAGCCCCCTGCCAGCCACAAAAAGCACCGACCCCAGCGCATAAAATGATGTCCGCTTCTCCCATGGCTTCTTGACCCATGACGGCCGTTGCCAGAGTTCGTATCCACCAGACGGTAGCGGTACCTACTGCAATCCCGAGGAGAGAATGGCCGATGGCATTGAGTCGTTGAGTGAGTTCAACAATGTCACTTTTCTCGCCATGAAGGGATGGAA
>RFOO01000221.1 GCA_009926645.1 bacterium
GCCACCGATGTTTCAACATCCTGTGCAGCGGCCATCATGAGGTCGGCCATTTCGTCGATAATACAAACAATGTAAGGCAATCTTTCTGTGGGAATAACGATTCCATCATCCACCACATGTTCGGCTGCTTCCTTGGCTGCCGATTGCTCATCCGGACTCAGCGACAACTCTTCCTGCTTTGGCTTGCCCGATTCATTTTTAATTTTCGTGTTAAATCCTAAGATATTTTTGACCCCCACCTTGGCAAAAATTTTGTAACGACGTTGCATTTCGGCGATTAACCACTTGAGCGCCGAGGGAACGCGCTTGGGATCGGTTTCCACCGGAATAAGCAAGTGTGGCAACTTACTGTAAATCTGTAGTTCCACGACTTTCGGATCTACCATGATAAAGCGCAAATCTTCTGGAGTGCAGCGGTAGAGCATCGAGACGATGAAGGAATTAATGCA
Source organism: bacterium (assembly GCA_009926645.1). Lineage (GTDB taxonomy): Bacteria > Verrucomicrobiota > Verrucomicrobiia > Opitutales > UBA953 > UBA953. The sequence continues at coordinate 450 of RFOO01000221.1, forward strand.
AACGGACTTTCCTTGACCCGTGGCACCAGCGATTAAGCAGTGCGGCATTTTAGCCAAATCTTGAATCACCGGCTTATTCGTCACGCTATCAACACCGAGAACTACTGGAATTTCCATCGTGGAATTAGCCCAAGCAGCCGATTCTAAAATCTCGCGCAAAAGCACATCCTTTCGATGGCGATTAGGAATCTCGATGCCCACCGTTCCCTTTCCTGGAACAGGAGCGAGGATGCGGACCGACTCCGCCTCCAAATTCATCGCGATGTTGTTAGAGAGATTCGCTATCTTCTCTACACGCACTCCTGGAGCTGGCTTGATTTCATAACGCGTAATCGAAGGACCCTGTTGGATGCCCACGTCGATACCATTTTCGGGATCTACGGGAACCACCGAAACCTTAAACTGCGTTAAAGTCTGAATCAAATCTTCCGCTCGCTTCTTAAAATCTTCGGCAGGCAAACCAGCATTAGCTGTTGGTGCATTTAACAACTTAATGGAGGGGAATTCGTAATTACCACTGCGCCGCACCGTTGGGCCTTTGGCTTTTTCTATTGGTGCTGGTTTCACAACGACCACCTTTCCTCCCCGGTCGAGAGGTTTTAGCTCACGCTCGGGCTTGGGCTCGGGCTTGGGCTCGATATTTTGAACCGGATTAAGTTCTGGAGTTATTTTTACATCCTTAGCATCAACCAAAGCCACAGTCTCCGCTGGAGTTTCTACGGGAGCTGGCTTGGGCTCAACTTTAGGCGCAGAGACGAGTGCTGGACTAACGGCTACCGCAGCACCCTTAACCTGTTGTTGCACGCGACGCAATTCGGCGAGCTCGGCAATTTTCTTCTGTCTCTCTAAAGCTACCTTCTTCGCGGCGGCACGTCGCTCTGCGTTCCAAGCACCCAAAGCATCCCGCCATTCAGAAATCCATGAGGCTAAAGTAGCTTTGGGATCATCGGCCAAAGCACCTAATAAGCAAAATCCATAAGGAAAAACTAAAATCCAAGCTCCGTAATCACCGAGAACAGGTTGGCAGAGATTGGAAAATAAAAAAGCCCCCAGAACCCCGCCAGGGCCCCGCGGATCAAAAGCCCCCCCTGTCTGAGAGCCTAACCATAAAGTCAAGATGGGCGTACCGAGAAGAACGCAGGCCGACATCAGGGCCACTTTGGTTGGCCAAAGAGTGTGTGCGCGATGATTCCCCGAAAAGACTGAATAAAAAAATAGCCACCGTAGCCCCAAAGGCACCACAGGGATTATTTTCTAAAGCAACTGAAGAATCAATAGGGAGACTAAAAGTCTTTTCAATCCACTCGGGGAAAAGATAAACATCGCGCGAATTGTGAAATAACAATGCAACGAGCAAAAAAGCCCCCACGAGAGCCAAGGTGACGGCTAAGAGAGGTCGGCTCTCACTGGCTGGACGAGCTAAAGTAGTTGAGCGCTTACGAGCAGGGGCAGGCATACAAATTATTCGTTAAAAAGATTTCCTTGTTTAGCAACATCGTCGCGCTTGACGACGGGGTCAGTCTGCAAATGTCGAGGAGGTCGAGTCACCCGGGTTGCTAAAGCATGAGAGCGTTCTTGCACGAGACGCTCAACCATTCCGGCAAGGGCATGCCGAATCCATTTAGGCGTGAAAGAGGTAGGCGAATAATCACAGGGGCCATAGCCATGGACTCGACCTGCCTGCAACAAAGCATCGTTTTGAGCAAACTCGGCCTCGTTCGCCGCCACATAAACAGCGAATGCCTTGCCACCATTTTTACGGATGAGCGAAAACGAGGGAACGTCACTCGGTCCGTCAGCGATATAAATCATATTTGAAAA
>RFOO01000222.1 GCA_009926645.1 bacterium
CCCGGGGTAATTATGGAGCCGCCTTGCGTATTTTAGATGGCGCCGCCAATGCTCTGCCCAACAACACCGCCTCTCAATCTTATCGCGATGAAATTTCATTAGCTCGCCAAGACGTCTTGCTACGTCGTGGTGCTGGTGATCAAGAAGCACAAGAGGCACGTGCACGTGCTGAATTTAAGCGCATCGCCCAAGTGAATGAATCTCGAGTTCAAGTCGCTTCTGATTTAATTGACGAGGCGGAAGGCTTGCTGGCTGACAATAAACTTGATGAAGCTACCGAGACTTTAAACAAAGCCAAAGCAGGTTTACCCAGCAATGTTGCCACCGCTCCTATCATCGAGCGCATTAAAACGACCCGCTCGGCCATTCTCTCCCGTCGTGCTTACATGGCGATGGACGCCACCGACATGACAGCGGCCGAAGGTTATGTTAAGGAGTTTGAATCTCTTAACGGTGCCGACGACTCTGCTTCGGTCATGTTGCGCGAAGAACTGACCGCTCGCAAATCCGATCCCGCTTACCGCAATATCAAAGAAGTTTCTCCAGGGCTCACCGCCAAGGATGATAAAGTACAAGAACTTTTGGTTAAAGGCCGTGCCCGCTACCTTTACGGAGACTATACAGGCGCTCTCGAAACCTATCGCGAGGTACTTCAGTATCAGCCCAATAACTCTGAGGCAAAAGCCTTCCAGGTTCGCATTCGTCAGACCATCTCAGAAAATTCTGGATTATGGAATCGCAGCGTAACCAAGGGCAAATTGTTCGAAACTCTCGATGAAGCATGGAAGTTGCCTGAGTTGTATAATCGTGAAGTTTCTGGTGCTGCCAGCAGAGTCGAAACGGATCCAGTTCTGGAAAAACTCCGCTCAATCAGTGTGCCTGAAATCAACATCCGCGATATGCCGCTCGATCGAGCTATCAGCCAGTTGATTGTTGTTTCCCAGTCTTACGACAAAGACAACAAAGGGGTAAACATGGTAGTGATTGATCCCGAGCATAAAAATCCCTCGGTCAATCCAATCACCTTGCGTGGCGTCTCCCTAGAAAAGGCACTCGATATTATTACTAAGCAGGTCAATTTCACTTATGAAATCAGACAGGGCATTATTGAAATTCGTCCTGACACTGGTTCGAGCGATTTGGAAACGGAGTTCTTCCCGCTTAACCCATCGGCTATCAGCAAAATCACCGGAAACCTTTCTGGTGCTGGTGCAGCCGCTGGTGGTGCGGCAGCTAGTCCCTTCTCGGGTGGTGGCGGAACGGGTGCGGGTGCAACCGATACCGACCCACGCAATGAGGCGATTAAGAACTTCTTAATTCGTTCAGGTGTTTCTTTTGACGCCACAGGTGCTCAACTTAACTTCGATGGTGCTAATTTAATTGTTACACAAAATCGAAAGAACTTAGAGCGCATTCGTAATATTATCCGTCGCTATTCCGATATTAAGCAGGTTCAAATCGAGGCAAAGTTTATCGAAGTTACGGAAAGTTCACTCAATGAGTTGAGCAGTAATTTACGTTTATCTTCGGCCGCTGGCATTCGTGCCCAATCCAACCTTCGTTCTGCTAACCAAGTTTTTGGTAGTGCCGTAACAAATTCAAACGGCCTTATCTTGGTCGATGGAGCTGAAACCTCTGTTCCTAACCAACCCCCCAAATTCCCTACGCCTAATTACGGCGGAACCGAACCTAATTTTGGCGGTGCTACAGGGTGGAATGGTGCCACAGGAAACTATGCTGGCAAGATTGGTACGATTGGGTCGTACGACCTCTCTATTTTCATCAGGGCACTAGAGCAGAATAGTGGATCGGACTTGATGTCGGCTCCCAGCCTCACGGTAATGGATCAAAAGACTGCCGTCATCAAGGTTGCCCAGCTTTTGCGCTATCCTCAGTCTTATAGCGATATTCAGGCACAGGTCGGTTCTCAATCTGGCAGCAGCGGAAGTTCTGGTGGTGGCGGCGGAAACTCTGTCGCTGTTACCGCTGGAACACCTCAAGACTTTACCGTTGAGAATGTGGGTGTGACGCTCGAAGTCACTCCCGCAGTCAGCACTGAGTCCGACACCATCGGGCTTATGCTCAAGCCTCGTGTCACTGAGTTCGAAGGCTTTGTTGAGTATGGTGGTACATCCGTGGCAATCTCAGGTACCATCACCGTCACCGTTCCCTCGGGTTTCTTCCAACCTATCTTCTCTGTTCGCGAAGTACAAACCGAAGTCACTGTCTTTGATGGTGCAACGGCTGTCATCGGTGGATTAACCCGCGA
>RFOO01000223.1 GCA_009926645.1 bacterium
GTGTTACTGTTTTCCCGCGGCGACGTTGATGCAGCTTGGACGGTTGAGCCTTGGGTTACTCGTTTAACCACGGAGTTTGGTGGTGAAATCCTGGTAGAAAATAAAGAGTCGATTATCACCGTTCTTGCGACGTCGAAATCGGCTCTCGCCAAAAACCAGCGTGGCATCGAAGCGTTTGTGCGCTCTCACTACTTGTTAAGAGATCAATTATTAGCTGATCGTACTTGGCATGAAAATCTTGTGCGCAATGGTATTGGTGGCGAAACTCGCTCAGCCGCACCGAAAGCCGAAATTATTAATCCAGCTCTCGGTCGGGTTATTTTAGATTCACGTGAAGACGAACAAATACGTTACCAGCGTTTGTTAAGTTCTTTTAAGCACGCAATTAAAGACTCTCAAGAGTCTGGATTGCTCAATGGTGATGCACCGATTGAGCCACTTCTAGAATCTTTAGTCCCTGATCCAGCTCCTGCTAATCCAGCGATTCCAGTACCTGCTCAGTAAAAGACATTTATAAAAGAGCGGGTTTGAGGGAGTATGCTTCCTTAGACCCGTTTTTATTCTATCTGTATTCTTGCCTTATCATTGAAACAAAGTGCTATTTATCCCTTCGGTTTAATCTATGACATCCTCTAAAGATAAGGCTCTGCCCGCTGCTTTGACTCTGCGAAATGTTACTAAGCATTTCAATGGTGCGGCAGGTCACGTTACAGCGGTTGAGGATATCACGCTCGATGTCCGTGAAGGAGAATTTTTGGTTCTCGTTGGTCCCTCGGGCTGCGGGAAATCGACTCTGCTCAATTTACTCGCGGGGCTTGAGCATACCGATCAGGGAAAAATTCAACTCGGCGAGGAGCCAGTGCGTTCTCCTGGGCGCGATCGCTTGGTTATGTTCCAGCAAGATGCCTTGTTCCCTTGGTTGAATGCTCTGGAAAATGTGATGTTTGGATTGCGATTAAAGCCAGATTTAACCGAGGAAGAGCGATTGGAAGCCGCACGCTATTACCTTTCTTTGGTCGGTTTAGGGGATAAAGAAAAAGCTCGTCCGCATGAACTTTCTGGCGGAATGCGTCAGCGCGTCGCTTTGGCTCGTTCGCTCGCTCCTAATCCACGCGTTCTTTTGATGGATGAGCCTTTTTCTGCCTTGGATGCATTAACCCGAGATCAACTTTATGGAGATATCCAAAAAATCTTCATGAATCGCAAAAAGACGATTATTTTGGTTACGCATAATATTCGTGAAGCGGTTTGTTTGGGAGATCGTGTTGTTCTGCTTTCTCCTCACCCCGGACGTATTCAACAAATTTTTGATATCAAACTTCCTCGTCCTCGGCGCATGAATGATCCAGCGTTAGCTACCTTAGCTGCTGAAGTGACCGCCGCACTTTCATCCCACCTTGATTCCACAAAGATTTCGTAAGATGAAATTACATCGTTCCGTTATCCCCACTTTGCTTGCTCTTCTCTTTATCGGTGGCTGGGAATGGTTTGTGCGAGTGGGTCATGTAAATGAGGTTCTTGTTCCTGCACCTTCGCATATTCTATCTTGGTTTTGGGAATCTTTGCGTAATGGAGAAATCCTTTCCGCAACCCTAGTCACGATGCGACGTCTGCTCATCGGTTTTGCGATTGGGGCCGCTTTAGGTATTCCTTTGGGAGCACTCTGTGCTCGAGTGCGCTGGATTCGTGATACTTTGGGTGTGCTGGCGCTGGGCTTACAAACGCTACCTTCGGTTTGTTGGGTACCACTGGCACTTCTTTGGTTTGGACAGCAGGAATCGGCCGTTCTTTTCGTTGTTGTGATGGGTACCGTGTGGGCGGTCGTCATTGCCGTTCAGGAATCTGTTCTCAGCGTGCATCCTTTGTATCTTCGTGCAGCAATGACGATGGGGTCAAAAGGGACACATCTTTGGACACACGTGATTTTTCCCGCTGCATTGCCTGGGATTTTGAGTGGTATGAAACAAGGTTGGGCATTTGCTTGGCGCTCATTGATGGCTGCAGAAATCTTTGTCGTTATCCTAACAGGTTTTGGCCTGGGCTCTCTTCTGCACGCAGGTCGAGAATTGCTCCGGATGGATCAAGTTATGGGAGTGATGGCTGTCGTTGTTGCGGTAGGCTTGCTGGCTGATTTGATATTCTTTGCTCCGATTGAACGTTGGTTGCGTCGTTCACGTGGTTTAGAACGTTAAGTTCGTTTCCTCCTCGCTCTTTTGTTTTTCGCC
>RFOO01000224.1 GCA_009926645.1 bacterium
AAAGAAAGCTCGGTGCTTTGGGTCTATTTCAATCTTACGTCCATCTAGGATAGCATACTTGGTATGATTCTCCGGGAACATATTACCTAATTCTAATTCGGCAGGGGTGAGTCGTCTAAATCTTCCTGCCTTAACACAGTCATGATTCAGCGGTTTACCTTTCTTTTTCCAAGATATGGCACAAGCACAGCATATCACATGCTTGAAGCGGGAAGGGGAGCTACCACCTTCGGAGGTAATAATCGTTCGCAAGGGCCTGTCTAGTGGATCGGGCATCGGTAGAGGACCTTCTTTAAATGAATATTCGAATCGGGTATCTGCAATGAGCTGCCATGGAATATCAACGGTCTTGTCGTTTCCTTCAGCACTTAGTTCCAGTGGCTTTCCTGGTGTCGGATTTTCACTCCAGTACTTTTCGAGCTTTTTGCCCCAAGCACGCTTTTGTAAATTATTTAATTCACACTTTATGCCAGCTTTTGCGAAGAGTTTGCTGATATGTTCGAATGTCGTTAAATAATTGGTGCGAATTTCGCTTTTATTACCTTTTTGATAAATCCACGACTTCAGTGAAGTGCTATCGATGTAAAATTCTTCTGGCACATCTTTTTCATCTGTAAGTAAGTCGCCTAGATTGATAGATTTATCGTCAAACTTTGGGTATACTTTAGCAGTCCAGACTTCAGCTTTCCCGTCTTTAGTGGGAATCATCAGTCCAGCTGACTTGAATGGATCATGTTGCAGATTACCCTTATTGAAAGATTCTGTGAGTTCGTGTGGTTCTTTGCTGATTATATTATAATCAGCCTTCCATTCAGTTTGGGAGAATAGTTCAAGTTGAGTCTCAGACGCGTCGACTTCTTCTGAGTCCGATTCATCATCAGCTAATTGTTTGCGCGGTTTGATTGTTTGAACTGGAAAAGCTTCGGCGAGGATTCCTTTTTCAAGTAGGACTTTTTCAGGAGTTGATTTGGCAATTTGTTTTCCGAGTGAGCTATTAGGTTTGTAGCCTACGATAAAGACACGACGACGACGTTGAGGCATGCCGTATTCGGCGGCATTAATTACACGCCATTCGACGATGTAGCCGAGCATCGCTAGGCACTTCAGCATAATAGCGAAGTCGCGACCACGTTGTTTGGCTGGGGATTTAATTAAACGATCTACATTCTCGAGAATGAGATACTCGGGTTTATGTTTTTCGGCAATTTGGTAGATTGACCACCATAGAACACCTTTTTTGCCTTCGATACCGCGTGATTGATTGTTCGGTTTTGCAACGGAATAGTCCTGGCAAGGAAATCCCCCAACAAGCACATCATGTTTTGGTACTTCACCCGCAGCAATAGCTTCCTCAATTAATTTATTGGAATGAACGGAACCCTTTTTATTTCTGAATGCATACTCGTAGGCACGTGAGGCCCATTGTTTGGCACTACCGGGTTCGTATTGATTACTCCAAATTACTTTAAAGGCTTTGCCCCTAGCTACTGCTTCTAGGCCGAGTCTAAATCCTCCTACACCTGCAAAGAGTTCAACAACTCTGAGAGGTGATTTAGGGAGTTTAACTTTTGTAGGTTTCTTAACCTTAGACTTTTTAACTGATTTTTTCAAAGTGAGGGAGGTTATCTTTAAATATAACTATTTACCCTCCGATCAATGCTAAAATGTAGCCTAAGGCAAGATCGATTTGATGTAAGTTTTAATGATTTTTGAATGAAGTGATTTACCTATATACTTTGCATGTATGATGCATGAAAAAGGCTAGCTGATTGGCGTGTATGTCGGAGGTGAGACGAACGGGAGGGGATTAGGTAGGGGCGCTACGAATCGTGATGACGATTTCGTGGCAGATTCTATGTCACACTAACTGCGAGATTTGATCCGAATGGCTTTTGGACCTCACCGCGATTCTTCGTCGGGGCAGAGTTCGTTATTCATGCCCCAAGGATTAGGGTCTATCCCGGGCACAGCTAAATTTCCGGTGGTGTAACGCATGTTGCCTACTTTTTGAGATGTGGTATCAATTTTCTGTTTTCCAATATTACCCTGAGTGTAAGTAAAATTACCCACGCGCTGTGTGGTGGTGTTAATCTGATTTTTACCTAAATTGCCATTGGTGTAAACAAAGCTGCCCACTTTTTGAGTCGTCGTACTCATCGACTCTTTTCCAACATTACCCGATACATAAGTAAATTGACCTACTTGCTGCTTCGTTAGGTTT
>RFOO01000225.1 GCA_009926645.1 bacterium
CGACCGAGAACGAGTTTTAATTCGGGAGCAGTCACGACTTCACGAACCACGTGAATGATGTTATCTCCCACAATACCTTCAGCGGCAGAAAAATAACCGATAGCCATTTTGATGATCCAGCGATCGATGTCGGTAATCGTTCCCGTCGTATCGCGCCACTGCTTACAGTCTTCTTGCATCGGAATATCCTCTGGTTCCCAGTGGTTATTCTTCATCGTGCGATACAGCTCGTATGCCCATTGATATTTTAAGGGCAGGATGTTGAAGAACATCGACTCGCGCCCATTGATTACGCGCTTGTTGGCGAAAGCTAATTCAGCCTTCTCCTTATCTAGGATGAAGGTCTTAGGTCCGACTTTGATTTCGATAGTATTCATTGGGCTAAAAGGCGTTAAATGTAAGGGAAATGGGGTATTTAGAGGCCATGAGGGGCCGCTTAATCGGTGGTATTGTGAAGAACTTATACTAGGGATAGGGTCTGTAAACAAAATTTAACACTAGATGTAGTGTTTTATGCAACTCACTGTCATTTGGCTACTTGAGATGATTTTTGGGGGGTTAATCTGGAGTGTTTATGAAATTTTTTACGAGAGATCATCCTGGGAGGATTTAGTGGAGAGAAAATAGCCTGAAACTGGGTGAGCAAACGCCACTTATTAGTCTTGCTCACGCTGTTCACTGAAGATGCATCACCAGTGTTGCCCACGGATAATCCTTTCACTAGAAATACGTATGAAATTAGGGCCTAAATCGACTGAATCGCTGACTACTTCGACATTTTTTTTACGCGATTGTTGGTCTTCTCAAAGTTTAGCTGAAGGTGGTTGGCGTGGAAAAGCCAAGTCGGCTTGGCGAATCCTTGTTACAGCTTGGTATGGGCTTTGGGATAATCAATTGCCTCAAAAAAGCGCTGCCCTCACCTACTATACACTGATGTCAATTGGGCCTGTTCTGGCATTGGGACTAACGGTTTCTGGATTCATTCTTTCACGTCAAACCACCACAGGTGGAGAAAATCCTGCGAAGCGTGCGATGGTTGCGGCCATCGAATATATTGCACCTCAAGTTTCTGCTAACAGTGGTAGCAGTCATCCTAAGTTAGCCGAAATCAATCGCGACTTAGATGTGTTAGTCGATCGCTTGCTCGCCAACGCTGCCGACAGTGGCGCTGGAGCGATTGGCCTAGCTCTCGTGATTGGTTTAGCCGTGATAATGTTATCGCGCGTGGAAGATGCGCTGAATGGTATTTGGGCAGTGGCACGCGGAAGAAGTTGGCGGGATCGTTTTGCTAACTACTGCTTGTTCTTAATTTTATTTTTCCTCGTCGGTGCTGCCTCACTCACGATTCTTTCTCTTGCTGAAATCATCGATCGCGCAGGAGCCGCTGCACAAGGTATCGCTTCTTGGTTTGAATTAATACCTGGTGGACAAAACCTTGTTAACTTCCTGCGTGGCTCAGGTCCCGAGTTAGTGACGATTGCACTCTTAGCTGGTGCCTTCACTTGTCTTTATCGTTTATTACCTAATGCGCGTGTGCGGTGGTCTTCGGCGGCAGTCGGAGGAGTTGCCACTGCTGGACTCGTTTTGGGCAATCATCAACTCGGGTCGGCCTATGTTGGCAAAGTGGTCGAATTTCATTCTCTCTATGGGCAGCTCAGTATCGTACCCGTGATGATGTTCGGTTGTTATGTCTCTTGGTTAATTGTTTTAGCGGGCGGACAAATCGCTTTTGCGTTTCAACACCGTAGAGCTCATGCCCGTCATCGACATTGGGAGGGGCTGAGTCATCGCATCAGACGGAGCATCGCTTTTATCTGTGTCACCGAAGCACTGCGATGCTACCGAAATGGCAAACCTGCTCCTAGCACTGAGCGTCTTGCCGAAATAGCGCATATGCCCAGCTCGGTTGTTGAAGTTTGTTTGCATCGTTTAGCCGAGTTAAACTTGGTTTTACCGGCAGCAGTGAAAAATCAAAAGGCTGTCGGACATACTCCAGCCCGCCCTCTAGAAAATATGACTATGGGCGAACTGTGGACCAAAGTGGATAGTGCCAGTCAATCAACTTTAGCGGATCCCGATTTACTAAGCATTCCCGTCGCACGCGAACTTGAAGATCTAGCAACGCGCTTAATGGACTCATCAGAAGCTCACCGCAAATTAGGTGAGATTGTAAGCTAGAAAAGATACTCTAACTTACAC
>RFOO01000226.1 GCA_009926645.1 bacterium
CTCTCTATAATCCTTGTGCAGCAGGCTCTCGCCTAGGCACGTTGCGTTCTGAAATTAAATCAGCAAGCGACCTCGACGGGTTGGAAGGATTACATTTTCACACCATGTGCCAACAAGGTGCTGATGTCCTCGAGCGCACCGTCAAAGCTTTCGAAAAAAACTTTGGCGAATTTATTCCTCAAATGAAGTGGATCAATTTTGGCGGAGGACACCATATTACACGCCCTGGCTACGATTGTGATTTATTGGTCAAAATTATCACCGAGTTTCGCGCACGCTGGGGCCAACATCTGCAAATCTACCTTGAACCTGGTGAGGCTATCGGCATCGGCACAGGCGTTCTCGTAGGCACTGTCTTGGATATCGTCCATAATGAAGTCGATATCGCCATTATCGATGTTTCAGCCACCTGCCATATGCCAGATACTCTGGAAATGCCTTACCGCCCTGACATTATGGACGCTGATTTGCCGGGCAAACTTGCCCATACTTATCGATTGGGTAGCGTCACCTGTTTAGCGGGCGATGTCATCGGTGATTATTCTTTTTCAGCGCCATTAAAAATCGGACAACAACTGATTTTTATGGACATGTCCCATTACACATTCGTCAAAAATACGACATTTAATGGAGTGCCCCTGCCAGCCATCGCCAGCTACGATCCCGCTTCAAAACAAATCCAAATCGTTAAGAAATTTGGTTACGCCGACTATAAGAACCGACTGTCGTAAAGGGGCGTCTGGCTAGCGACTTGACCCTTTGGGTCAGTAAATTAGGCTTCTCATCCACCAATAAACGATGAAGCCACAAACCGTTATTCTCAGTTTAACCATCGCCACTTTACTAGGCGTAACCGTTGTAACCACCCTATCCGAGTCCGAGGCAAGAGCCTCAGCTGACCAGGCAAAGAAAGAGGCGATCGATCAAATTCGCGAAGCAGGAATCAAGGTAGCCACGGCCGAACGTCGGGCTTTCGACGCTGAAGCCAAAGCTAAAGCAGCAACCAGTAAGTTAGACTCTTACATTCAATCGGTCGAGAACCTCAAAGAGGCCAATGAGACCATTGCCAAAGCCAACACGAAGGTGGCCGAATTAGAGAAAGCACGAGAAGATGCTGCTCTTCGGATGAATGAACTCAGTGCAGAAATCGCTCGTTTGCGCGATGGGTCGGAAGTGAAGGATCTCTCCGAAAAGAATAAAAAACTGGAGTTAGACCTCGAATCCTGTGAAGCCAACTTGCGCGAAGCTCAAAAGGCTCGCGAGTCCTTACAAGAAGAGTTGATTCGCGTGCGCAGCCGATCGATTAACTCAGACTCCACCTCAACGCCCGACTTTCGTCCTTTTAATTAGGCGCTCTGCTAAGTTGGTACAGGGCCAAGAACGTACACAATGAAAAGGGCCCGACTTTCGTCGGGCCCTTGAGGTGCTATGAAACGATTGCTAAACTTGCTTAGAAGGCTACCTGAGCTTGCAGGCGGACGGTATCAACATCAGCGAATTGCGCAGCGTTGGCGTCAGCAGCTCCTACATTGTGCGTACCACCTTCAAACTTGGACTTTTCCCAGCCTAACTGAATCTTAGCGTTGTGGCCATTGTATTGGCTTCCGTTAAGAGCAGAGAGATTGAAGAAATAATTCACGCCCAAGTACCACGAGTGTGATTTATCATAAGTAGTCGTTACGCCGTTGGTAGTCGCATCGTAGTCACGAACACCATCGCTGATTTTCTGACCGCGACCGTCGGTGTTGAGGTCGGTATAACGAAGTACACCTTCCCAATTGTCGTTAATCTTATAAGCGACCGTGGCGTTATAACCAGTAGGCTTACGACCATCATTCGTGGCGGTAACAGGATCAGCAAACTTGGTGTTGAAGTACTCAGCCATCGCAGTCCAGTTGAAGTACTGGGCTTGAACGAATGGGTTATAGCCAGACATGGTTACAGCGGTATTCTTGGTGTTACCCACATCAAAATAAGGGGTATGTCCGTAATTAACACCGACAGCATACTTCTCGTTGTCGGAAACTTTATTGTTCCAGACAATGTTAGCAAAGTAAGCGAGGTCGTTCTGACCCTTACCAGCTGAAGTGAAGTCGCGAATTAACTTCGAGGAAGAAGCTTTGAAGAGCGAAGAAAGGGTGCTTTCTTCATAACCCCAAGTTGCTTTCTTGTAACCAAAATCAACGGTACCATAGGTG
>RFOO01000227.1 GCA_009926645.1 bacterium
TTATCGGATAGACGCCAACGAAACGCTTGGCCTCCATCCAACTGCTCGGGCAAAGTCGAAGCGGGAATAGGACAGCTTAGCGTTAAAGGTCGCCATGAATTCAACCGCAGTGAATCCATCATCGATATCAACTAGTTCGCTTCTAACTCCATGGGCGTTCCCCACAGAAAACTGTGCTGAGATGCCAGTATCTTTCCTTGCGCGTCAACCACCGTAAGACACCAAGCAATCGGAATCCATTTCGAGCCACCTGCTTCCTTGCCCGTTAAACCCACCACATACTCACCCCAAGGGAATTTTGGCTTCATGGATAGAGAAAAATCATATCGCTCAGGTGCGACATTCTCCGTGCGAGTGACTTCCAAAACGAGTCGTGATTGGGGCGGCGGATCGAAATCTAACTTAAAATAAAAATAATAACCTGCTCGTTCGTTTTCGGTGGTTCGGAAAACGACATCTTGGCCGTGTTTTTCACGGGCATAAAAAGCTTCGGAAGCGCGAGCTACGTCTGCTTCGGAACGGCGCTTCGAGTGAATGTAAGAGAACCCTGGCATATCCGTCACCGAAGGTGGCGGAGCTTGGCAGGCCACCAAAGCCAGAGAGACGATGATGGCTCGACAGAAAGTAATGCCGAGCGATGAGCTCACTTCTTGGCCTTCTTCTTGCTCGCAGCGACACGAGCAAGTTTGATGCGTGCCTTCTTACGTTCGAGATAGGCACGACGACGACGACGCTTGATAACCTTATTGGATTGCTGACCCATAGTAAGAGCATCCTTCCTCATCTCTCACTCTGGTCAAGGACAAGGTGAAAATCACCCCGAGGAATCCCTTTCTGGCTGCCTGGGTAGGGATCGAACCTACGACCAAGTGATTAACAGTCACCTGCTCTACCGCTGAGCTACCAGGCAGTGCGAAAGGACCTGAATCAAGGCAACAACCAGGCGTCGGTGTCAAACAAATCCTACCCCCAAGAATTCACGGCAACCCCATGAGACTACAGAATGTTAATTAAAGCCCTAGGCTATTTCTGCTAATCTCTGGACAGTTGAGCAAAGTCTCTGTTCTTTAACCCAATGTTACGTTGGTCGCGTGTTCCCGAAACCCCCAATAGTCCTGGCGTTGGTGGTGCTTTTTTAGGCACCTCTGGGGAAACCCTCATCCTCGCAGGTGGCTCTAACTTCCCAATTAAACCCGCCTGGGAAGGGGGGAACAAAGTTTGGCACAAATCGATTTATGGAATCGGACCGCGACAAAGAAAGTGGAACGAAATAGGCGAGTTACCTCGGGCGCTGGCCTATGGAGTTGGTGTTTCCATTCGCCAAGGACTACTCATGATTGGTGGAGCTGATGCCGAAAAACATTATCAAGATTGTTATGTTTTATCGGTTGAGAACGAGAAATGTATCATTCGTCCGTTTCCCTTTTTACCTCGCCCCTTAGCTTACGCCACTGGCGCCTTAGTGGGGAGCAAAGTTATTGTAGCAGGTGGAACTGAAACACCTGATGCAACGGCTGCATCATCAACCGCCTACGCCATTGACTTAGCAAATTTAATGGGTGGCTGGAAGGAGTTACCTTTGTGGGCAGGATCGGGCCGCATGCTCGCTCAATCTGCAGGAATTAAAGATACTTTTTTTCTATTTGGTGGCGTCTCTCTCGTTTCAGGAAGCAAGGGCACAACCAAAGAGTACCTGACCGATTGCCATGCCTTCACTTTGGGAAAAACATGGCGTCGTTTATCAGCGATGCCACACCCTCTCGCCGCAGCTCCTTCGCCTTGTCCTGTTATCCAAGATGAAATCTTTCTTTTGGGAGGAGATGATGGAAGTCTTGCGGGTAAAATCGAAGCGGCTCGACACCCTGGCTTTTCATCTGAAATTTTGGTTTACAACAAAACCACTGATACATGGAGCCAAGGAGGGAAAACTCCTGCTGCTCTAATTGCCACGGGTTGTACTAAATGGAATCAAGGTTTTGCCTATGTTAACGGCGAAACCCGTCCAAGCCAAAGATCCTCCGAAGGCTGGCTAGGAAGCCCCTCCACCTAAACCGGCACAAAAAAGGGGCCCGAGGGCCCCTTAATCAAATCAACCGACTCAGCACCGACTACCAAGAACAGGTTAAGCCTGCGTATTGAGCATGCTGACCGAGTTCTTCTTCGATGCGTAG
>RFOO01000228.1 GCA_009926645.1 bacterium
TATTGCTTCGCCGTTTCTGGATCTTCGGGCGCAGCGATTTTGGGAATCGGACGAGGACGACGCTCCCATTCTTTGGCTACTTTCAATTGCTCCTCCAATTCACGGACACTTTGAAAATACTGGTCGAGACGATCGCGGTCTTGCGCTCCCACCGAGCGTCGCATCTCTGAAGCCTGTGCTCCAACCGCATCGAGAATACTCTTGCCCAAGACCAGACGACGCTCCTGTTCAGCAATCTCTTCAGGTTTACCGCCCAAAAAGATTTTTCGGAAAACTTCCGAAGGCTTCTCTTCACACGGAATCATAATTCCCCCACCCGTCCAAGAAAGGCTACGGACTCCTCGAGCGATATTAACCCCCAAGGTCATCGAACGATAACGCGTCTGAAAACCGATGCGCTCGGCAATATACTGATCCAAAGAAATGGTGTTACGAAATCCGCCATTTCCTGGGTGAGGTGCAGCAGTCAAAAAACAGTTATCGGCAGGATGGCCACCATCGACATCGGGATGCGAAATACCAGAAAACACCGTAAAATCATTACGATGCGCTTCGAGCATTTTCAGGTATGGCGACAGTTCATAACCACGCCCCTGACCTTTGGGAAAGAAGTTTTGAGGGAGTAGACCAAGGTTATTACAGATACCAATCATCCGTCGGGGCTTCTTGTCTCCAGCCACCCCTGGTGCTGCAAAAGCTGGAGTCATACACTCCAGCATCGGCAGGGCTAATAAAACCCCTGTGCCAGTGAGAAAACGCCGACGTGAGATGGCTTTACGAAAAGCGACGTACGGAGCTTGAGAGCAATCGTAGGCAGAGGATAGAGCCATGGTTTATTTTATAAGGAAAATATCACTTTGGACAAGTGAGTGAATCAGATTTCGGAGACGATACTGGGTAGGAGCATTGGCATCTAAAATACGTTCAATTCTCTCCCGATCAGCAAAACCGACGGGCGCACCGGTGGCATAAACGACAAGTTGGTTAAGGAAATTCCGGGCCAAAGCACGGTCATTTTGGGCAAGCATTCTCTTAAATTCGATAATGTCCTTGAATTTACGTCCATCGAGTTCGCTCTGGGTCTCCACAGGCAAAGCATAGTAGTAGAAGAAAGGCAGCCCATTTTTCCCAAAGCCGGGCTCCGCCTTTTCCCCATCAATCGCACGGTATTGGGTGCGATAACCCCCAAAGACGTCGAAAGACTCCAAGGCAAAACCAGCGGGATCAATTTTAGTATGGCAAGCGGCACACGCCGGCTGAGCGCGGTGGCTATCTAATTGCTCACGAATGGTCGTTGCACCGCGAATGTCTGGCTCAACAGCGGGCACCGCTGCGGGTGGAGGAGGCGGCTTACGTCCCAAAATACGCTCCATCACCCAAGCCCCTCTTTTAACGGGGGAAGTCGTGGTGCCATTCGCGGTTACCTTGAGAATAGCTGCCTGAGTTAAAAATCCGCCACGAATACTGCCCGGAGGCAGTGTTACGCGTTTAATGGTGGCCCCTTTTACATTCAATGATTCAAGGTTATACAATTTAGCCAATCGCTCATTCAAAAATGTGAAATCGGAATCCACAATGTTACGAGCCGGAAGATTATTTCTTATCAACTCCGCGAAATAAGCATAACTTTCATCCGTTGCCGATTCCGCTAAGTGGTCATCGAGGTAATACTCAGGATATAATTTCGCATCAGGCGAATTTTCAGCGACATTGCGCAAGTCCAACCAGTAATCGAGGAAGGCGAAGGTGAATCGACTCGAACGATTATCCGCCAATAAACGTTCAGTTTGCTCGCGCAAAACATTCGGTTGGCGCAACTTACCAGCCACTGCCAAGTCTCTTAATTGTTGGTCGGGTGAAGAATTCCAGAGGAAATAGGAAAGACGCGTCGCCACCGCTGCATCGTCTAATCGACCTGGCTTCTCATCGATGTACAAGAATGAAGGCGAACAGAGAACGGCGGTATACCCCGCAATCATGGCCTCACCAAAACTACTTCCCGTAGCGAGGGCATTCTTAATCACGGGAAGGAATCGAATTTCTTCCTGGGGAGAAACAGGTCGGCGGTAGGCGGCTTTAACAAACTTCCGCAGAAGCATTTCCGCATCCTTCTCGGGGTTATTGGAAACAACATCGACCCACAGCCCACCCTTCGGGGATTG
>RFOO01000229.1 GCA_009926645.1 bacterium
ATAAGTAATGGATGCAAAATCGATTCCAAAAGGATGGAGGGCTTTCGCCGTTTTTAACATCACCTGACCATCCTCTTTGGTTTTAGGCGGGAAGAATTCCACCGAAACCGTGGGACGTTTCGGGGCTCGCAAACGGGCTAGGAATTCTGCCTTATTCATATCCATCAATGTATCTCGATAAGATGATACGTGTCAAGGAGACAGCCTTATGCTTAACGGGGATGGGTAGAAGTCTGATTCGCTGGCAATTCCTCAGGCAATGCCACGAAATAGGCCATTACCATCCAACAAAGCATTAAAGGATAAAGACCTAGCATAAATAAAAAGGTGCCAAAAATACCCAGTAGAATCGCTGTCGTAACGGAGACGATTTTAAAAGTCACCAGAAAGCAGAGAGGAAGAATAATAAAAAGAATCGAGGCAACGTAACCAATCGAAGTTGTACCCGAGTAAAAGCCCGAGGATTTAGCCAGCGTCATTTCGCAAGTTCCGCAGGAAGGACGCAATCGAAACCAAGATTGCAATAAGCTACGTTGACCGCAATTAGGACAGCAGCCAAGAAGCCCACGTCGAAGAATATCGATACGGGTAACGACAAGAGAGTTGTCCGAGATCATAAATTACATCCGCTGAACGGGCTCGATAGCCAATAAACGCAACCCTGTTTCTAAAATAGAGCAGGTTCGTGAACATAGCATCAATCGCCGCGCGCGTACCTCAGGCTGGTCAACATTAACCGTGTCAGCGGCATAAAAAGCTCCATAAGCAGCAGCCAACTCATGGAGGTAAGTACAAAGATGATGCGGACGTAAATCTTCCAGAGATTGATCGAGTGCGTTCGTGAAACCCAAAAGTTTTCGAGCGAGCGCGATTTCAGTGGGGGTTTCTGGATTTGAAGCTCCCTCCTCACCTTGACCGACCTCGAGATTATTTTTGCGAAAAATGGATCGTACGCGCACGACTGCATAAAGCAGGTAGGGAGCCGTATTACCCTCAAAAGCTAATAGTTTATCCCAAGAAAAAGCGTAATCCATTGTGCGATTTGACGCCAAATCAGCATAACGCAGAGCAGCAATACCAATGGCTCGTGCAATCGCACGTCTTTCCGCTTCAGGCAAATCGGGACTCTTCGATGAAACAGCCGTGAACGCACGTTCCGTTGCCTCGTCGATAAGAGACTGCAAACGAACGGGATCGCCTGACTTCGTTTTAATGGCTTTGCCGTCTTCACCTAAAATTGTGCCAAACCAAACGTGGCGCAGGCGTGGCAAGGGTCGCTGCGCTGCGGCAAACCATTTTGAACCCGTTCGGAAAAGTTGCTGAAAGTGATCCTGCTGGCGACCATCCGTAACATAAACAATTTCTTCAGCCTGAAAGTGTTCAAAGCGATAAAGCAGAGTCGCTAAATCCGTAGAGGCATAATTCGATGAGCCATCTTTTTTTCGGACGATAAAGGGCATCTTTGTTTCAGCATGGCGAGAAAAGCGAGGCTCGTCGTCATGCCAAACCACCAAAGCTCCTTCACTTTCCTCTGCTAAACCAAACTTTTGCAGTTCGGCATAAACTCGATCCACTTTATCACGATAAAATGACTCCCCTAAAATAACATCGGTTTTTAATCCAAACTGATCATAAATTCTCTGACAGGCAGCATTGGAGACCTCGACAATTTTATGCCACAGAGCCAAATTCTCTGCATCGCCAGCTTGAAGTTTTGCCAATTCAGCGCGGGCTGCCTCCATTGCGGCAGGATCCAACTTTGTTAAAGCACTACCCTCTTTGTAAAGTCTCTCTAAATCTTCTAAGGCGGTGGGACTCTGAGCGTCGCACACAAAACCAGAACGACGGATAGCTAAAATAAGAATACCAAAATTAGTTCCCCAATCTCCAATATGGTTATCGCGAATGAGTTTAGCTCCACAGAATTCGATTAAACGGGCAACGGCTTCACCGATGACAATGGGGCGCAAATGCCCAACATGCATTTGTTTTGCGGTATTAGGCGAAGGGTAATCGATGATTACCTTCCTGCCCTTCATGATTGAGGCCGCACCAGCTCGCCATTTTGATTCATCGCGGTACTCGCGCAACCAAGCTCCCAATGCTAAAGGCGTGAGTTTGAAATTAATAAAACCAGGACCAGCTAC
>RFOO01000230.1 GCA_009926645.1 bacterium
GCGTGAGGATACTCATGCATGACTTTGGCTAATTCAGAAAGTTTTTTGCCCGATTTTTTCATAATCTTTAAAACCTGAATCGCACTCAAAATCCCATCCCCAGTCGTCGCATGGTCAGCAAAAATTAAATGCCCAGAATTTTCTCCACCAAAGGAATAGCCACCTTTGCGTAAAGCCTCAATGACGAGTCGATCACCCACCCCCGTGGTCACCACCTTCACACCCACTTTACGCATCGCCTCATGCAAACCTAAATTACTCATCACGGTCGTCACCATGGTGTCACCACGCAACAAGCCCTCTTGCTTCATCGCCAAAGCACACAAAGTTAAAATGCGATCCCCCGAAACAGGTGTCCCAGTCTCATCAGTAAAAATCACCCGATCAGCATCACCATCAAACGAAATGCCAATATCGGCTCCAGTTTCTTTCACCACAGCCGCCGCATGCTCAGGGTGTAACGCTCCCACCCCATCATTGATATTCATACCATCAGGCTCGACGCCCAACTTCTTCACTTTGGCTCCTAATTCACGGAAAATAATAGGCGCAATGAGATACGAAGCACCATGTCCACAATCGACGACTAACTTCAATCCACTCAAATCTGCCGGACCTGCACTCTGCTTAGCATACTCAATATAACGCCCACTGGCATCATCGATTCGAAAAGCTTTTCCAATCTTCGCCGGTTCAACGGCAGGATGCTTTCCATCCGAAAGAATATCCTCTTCAATAGCCTTCTCTAAATCGTCCGATAACTTAAATCCATCAGGACCAAAAATTTTTAATCCGTTATCATCATAAGGATTGTGCGAAGCGGTTAACATAATTCCAGCCCCACAACCCATCGACTTCGTTAAATGCGCCACAGCAGGAGTAGGCATAGGACCAACCAGAAAGACATCCATCCCCCGCGACACCAAACCACTCGTCAAAGCGGTCTCCAACATATACCCAGAAATACGGGTATCTTTACCAATGACGACACGGTTGTGATTGGCACCACTCGACTTTAAAACCCGTGAGATGGCCTGACCCAATTTAAGGGCGATTTCAGAGGTGATAGGATACTCGTTCGCTCTGCCTCGAATACCATCCGTCCCGAATAATCGGTGTGCCATAATTATTTATTATAAATTTGGGGTTAAAGGTAAAGAGAGGAGTCGAATAACTCCATGAAACCTTAGGGGTAAGGATGCGAAACTTCTAAACCGAATGACGATTAAAAACAAGATTTTTAAGCGAGTTTGACCGTCCATCTATTTGCACTCACATATCACTTTGCCCATGCACCTTTTTCAGACCGATGACGACTCTCCCATGCGTCTGCCTGCGTTCCGACTCTACGTCGGAGCCTTGGTGCTAGGTACCCTCGCCATTCAAATCCAAACGGTCACCATCGCCTGGCAAGTTTTCGATATCACGAAATCGAATCACGCCAACGCCGCACTCGCCCTCGGCGCCGTAGGCCTCGCCGAAGTCATCCCCTTTGTCAGCTCAGTCCTCTTCGCCGGACATGTCGCCGATAAAAATAACCGACGCTTCATCGCCTGCACATCACTCACGGTGATGCTCCTGCTCTCGCTTCTCCTTTTTCTCCCGAGTCTCATCGCCACTTCTTGGCTCAAACTTTGCCTACTCTACGGCGTCGTCATCGGCGGTGGTCTCGCCCGTAGCTTCCTCACCACAGCCCGCCAAGCGATGATCGCCGAAATTCTTCAGCGTTCCCAAATCCCCAGCGCAGTTCGTTGGCGTAACACACTCTTCGAACTCTCTTCCGTTATCGGACCTGGCTTCGCAGGTCTACTCATCTGGCTCAACGGCGAATACCTCGCCTACTCAGTCTCCTCAATCCTCTTCATCGCAGCACTCCTCAACAATCTCAGCATCAAAACCTCTCACGAACTCCAATCCCGACAACCCGAACCTATCCTGCAAAGTCTGCGAACAGGCATACACTTCATGCTCAGCCAACGCGCCATGCTCGGTGCTTTCACCCTCGATCTGTTTGCAGTTTTATTCGGCGGAGCAGTCGCACTTCTTCCCATCTTCGCCGAAATGCTCAATGTCGGACCATTAGGATTCGGACTCCTCCGCGCCGCCACCTCCTGCGGAGCTGTCATCATGTCAATCTACCT
>RFOO01000024.1 GCA_009926645.1 bacterium
ATTGGTTATTGGTATGAGCCAGAAGCCATCACCTTAACCTTGACTGCCCCTGCGAAAAAATCGCGTCGGTCTTGATTCCCTGACAATCTTCTTACATTAAGGAGCACTATGAAAATTCGTGCTTACTTAAAACCGAGTTGTGGGTGGAGCAATGGCGTGCGAGCTATTTTCCGTAAATACAATTTAGCCTACGAGGATGTGGATATCATCAACCATCCTGCCAACTACGCCGAGATGGTAGAAAAGACAGGGCAACGCCTCTCTCCCAGTGTAGAGATTAATGAGGTGATGCTCGCCGATGTGTCAGGCGAAGAAGTCGAAAAATACCTGTTGGCCCAAGGCTTGGTCCAAGCCACCGAGAAAGCAGCCGATGCGCCCACCAACGCACCTTGCTCAGACGAAGAGCATGCCAAGATGCGCGCAAAGACGATTCGCTTCTTCTAATCTTAAGCCTGCTTAACAAACGCCGCCAGCGATTCTGCTACCCAGTTTCGCTGCTCGTTTGTTATTTCAGGATAAATGGGAATGCTGAGCACTTCATTGGCTAACTGCTCAGAAATCGTAACGCTGTCAGCACCACGACCAACGCCAGCAAAACACTCCTGACGATGCAGGGGAACGGGATAATAAATTTCGCAACCAATACCGCGGTCGGTTAAAAAAGCTTTCAAGGCATCGCGCTTCCCCTGCAACACGCGTAAAGTAAACTGATTCCAAATGCCCTCTCTGGAAAAATCGACTGGGAGGAGAATTTTGGCCTCACTCGAAACTCCTGGGCGATTCTCCGCAAAACCTTGAACACTCAAGAGTGATTGATGGTAAAAAGCAGCATTCCCAGCACGTGCACAATTATACTTCGGCAAATGAGGTAGCTTAATCTGCAAGAGAGCTGCCTGGAGCGGATCCATGCGGAAATTGGCTCCAACCAATTTATGATAATATTTCGGCTGCATTCCATGCACGCGTAAAATGCGCGCCCGTTCTGCCAGAGCATCGTCTTGCGTGGTCACTAAACCCGAGTCGCCAAAGCCACCGAGATTTTTTGAAGGGAAGAAACTTGTCGCCCCAAAATCTCCTACCGACATCGTGGGCCGACCTTGCCAACGAGCGCCCATCGATTGGGCCGCATCTTCAATGACTTTTAGACGATGCGCTAAAGCAAAAGCTTGCAGAGCGTTTAAGTCGCAAGACTGACCAAACAAATGTACGGGCATAATCGCCACTGTGCGCGGGCTCACTTTTCGCGCCGCATCTTCTAGGCTAATATTAAAAGTATGTGGACTTACATCGACCCAAACGGGAGTGGCACCTAAGCGAGCGACCGATCCAGCCGTAGCAAAAAAAGTAAAGGCCGGCAGTAAGACCTCATCGCCTTCGCCTACACCCAAAGCCATCAAGGAAAGAAGCAGGGCATCGGTTCCTGAAGAAACTCCGATGGCATGCTTTACTTTTAGCGCTTCCGCACAGGCCTTCTCAAATGCCTCTAAACGAGGACCCATAATGAATGCGTTCGACTGCATGACCTCGTTAAACGCCTGAGCGTAGGCAGATTCTAAGGCCCGATTTTGTGGACCAAGGTCAAGCAACGGAACTTTAATCATAGCGATGAGTCTTTCTCTTAAACTCAACTGCTACGGGCAACATCTTTCGAGAAAAGACGGGTGCGGAAAATTAAAAATAATCCTAAAAAGGCTAACGGTAAGGTCCAAAACTGGCCTGCCGTCAGACCTAAAATAAATCCATCATCAGGAGAGCGAAAATACTCGGTGATAAATCGCGCGGCGGAATAAAGAAGAAGAAATTCTCCCGCCGTTTGTCCGGGTGGGAGTTTTTTGGGATAGCGATAAAACATCCAAATCAGCGGGAGAAGGCCTTCGCCAAAAGCTTCGTAGAGTTGCGAGGGGTGGCGAGGATCAGGTCCTTCGTAGGGAAAAATAACCGCCCAAGGCAAAGTGCTGGGACGGCCAACTAATTCGGCGTTAACGAAATTAGCCAATCGTCCAAAAAAAATTCCCGCTGGAGCGAGGGTACATAACAAATCCCCAACCGCTAAAAAAGAAATCCGCCGCGTTCGTGCAATCCAAAGGGCGGCAATCATCACGCCCAGAAAACCTCCATGACTGGCCATACCTCCGCGCCACACTTCGAAAATCATCGCCGGGTAAGCGAGAAATTCATCGCGGGCATAGAGAACAACAT
Organism: bacterium; assembly: GCA_009926645.1. GTDB lineage: Bacteria > Verrucomicrobiota > Verrucomicrobiia > Opitutales > UBA953 > UBA953. The sequence continues at coordinate 2,200 of RFOO01000024.1, forward strand.
GACCAATGCGGCCGCCAAAAATAACCCCAATAAGCAAAGCCGAGACCAGCGCCGAATCATCGGCGACGGTTGGAAGTGGGCTCAGTTGTCGACGACGCCAGTAGGATAAAAGCAAAGCGGCGACCAAAAATCCTGTCGCGTAGGCAAGTCCATACCAGTGAATTCCTTTGATGAGCCAACCTTCAGGAAAGTGGATGGCTACGGGATCGAGACGATGAACCCAGTAGGCAAACATTATGATTTGGGGGCGGCTCCCTCTCCTCCCGTGCGACGTCCAACGCGATGTCCGCGCTGTCGCGCCAACTCTCGCATATCAGGGTGAGGGTCATCTTTTTCGTAAATTTCTACGCCGAGAAGAGATTCAAAAATATCCTCCAAAGTAACAACTCCCGCAAAAGCTCCGAACTCATCGACCACGACGGCCAAGTGTTGATGGGCACGAACTAAATCATGCAAGGCATCGGAAAGCGTTGCGTTTTCGGGAACAATGTGGGCCTTGGCCATTAATTCACGAATCTTCACTTCGCGCCGTCCTTCGCCTGCAGCTTTAAGGATATCGCGCCGGCGAACGACTCCCACAATACGGTCGGGATTATTATCCCATACGGGCATACGACCGTGAGGCACATTGGGGAAAAGACGCAACACATCAGCGACCGATAAATTGGATTCTAAGGCCGTCACCACAGGTCGCGGCGTTAACACTTGCGAAACAGGAATATCGTCCAACCGAACCGCATTCGCGACTAAAGTACTTTCAGCCTGAGTTATTCGGCCCTCGCGAGCTGCCGCTTGCGCTAAACTACCAATATCGGCATCGGCGCGATCCAGATTAGCATCCTCTGGTGTCGCCAAAGAATCATGCATTTTGCCGAAACGACGGAATAAGAAAGCGGCTCCGCGAATGGGGACAAGCAATGGGGCAATCTTTGGCGCTAAGAAAATGCGCAGGTGCATGCCGAGTTTCTTGGGCAACATCACCGTTAACCAAGCCATGAAAAAAGAGAGAATAATTGCTCCTGCCGCGAGTGAAAGGGTCGCAACCCAACCGCTCTCCGTGCCTAGTAAGAGTCGTGGGCCAAATAAAATACCACCCAACAAGGCACTCATTCCCACTAAAGCGGCCATGAAGACTTCAAAAGCAGTCAGCGTGTTCCCTTGATCACTGCGACAGCGTTCAAGAGAAATAGCGGCTTTAGCGTTTTGTCTGCGCAACTCCTCAATCTCTGCGGGAGAAAAGGCAGCGACGACTCCCGCGACCAGAGAAACGAGCGCGGCTCCTAAATTGAGGAAAAGAAAAATACACCAGAGCAACCAGGGCGACATAAGGAAAGTAAATAGTGGGACTTTATTAGATAAGCGAGGGTGAATCCAGACATTGACCCCAGCATTAATCTACTGGATAATAGTAAAATGAATCCAAAAGAGCAAAAAATCGTCGCGGCTTTGGCTGTTTTTCTCAGTGCCGCCCTTCCCTTTAGTGCAGGAGCCATCGCCTTTCGCTCTCAACCCGTCCTCGTTGCCATCATCAAAGGAGAAGCAGGTAAGTTGCCGGCATTAACTAATTTTTTCTTCAATAACTTCACCGCCGCCCTCGTCATGCTCTTTTGCATGGGTATCGCAGCCACTGTGTTTGCGGTAAGAGCTTATCGTGAAAAAGAAATTGAGCCCCATTTTCAAATGACAAAACTGCTCGCAGCGGTGGCTTTCTCCGCACTTTCTAGCGTGGCGTTTTTAACGCTGTTTATTTTTTCCGTCGCTCTTCCCGTTTATAACAGCTTAAGCGATCGCTGATTTCGCCAGCGCGCAAATTCCTGCAGGATTTTTTGAGCGTACGATTGATTCGCATCAGCCTTCCAAAGGGTCTCTCCCGTTGGTCGCTGACAGCGAGAGGCTAAAACCGCTCCACCTAAAAAAGTGGATCGAAGCACAACCATCGACTCTGCTTGTAACGGAAAGGATTGAGTCACTTCCGTTACGCTCTGACCAGAGTGCTTAAGGTAATCGATGAACTGTAAAGCGGCGGTTCCTGGCAAACGCTGAGTCGATGGAGCTGGAGCAAACCATCGATTCCCCTCTCTCCAAAGAAGGGAACTACGTGTCGCCTCAGAAACACATCCACGGCTATCACATTGCACTCCTTCGACATCGGTCCGAGAGGTTATCGATTGCAACTCACGCCACGCCTGAGCCGAATTATGCCAAGGGCCACTTTTCGGGCGAGGCATCCATTCGGCCTCATCTCGCACCGTGGAAAGTAAAAATAAATCGAGGTTCGCTGGGGTGTCTGGCAAAGGTCGGACCGTGACCCATTCGTCAAAGCACCCTTTGGACGTGGGAACAATCACGAGGCGGACAATGGCCTTAGACAAAGATGCGGCGCTGAGTAATCGTTGTAATACTGGAGACCACTGTGCCGTCTTGGAAAGATGTCCTAAGTGTCGTTGATCTGATTGAATTCCCAAGTGAGCACAGCCAAGCGCCAATCTTTGCCAATGAAACTCAAGACACTCTACCTTCCCCTCGCGCAAAGCAAAAGTTTCAAACAACGATAAACCGTGATGAATCTGCGCAACGGTGATTCCGTCGGCGACTTCGCAAAAAGCTCCATTCTTCCAAGCTAGCATGAAACGTAGGCGGCGCGGGCGGCCGCAAGAAGAGGGGCTTGTGCTTTTCGAATCGATTCAGCGTATTCTTGAGCGGGATCTGAATCCGCCACTACGCCAGCTCCTGCTTGAATAAAACAACGCTGCGATGCAGACCAAAGTGAACGGATAATAATATTAAGACAGAGATCGCCCGAAGCGCTCATCCATCCAAGAGACCCCGTATAAAATCCGCGGGCTACTGGTTCAACCTCGGCGATAATTTGCATGGTGCGAACTTTGGGGGCGCCCGTAATCGTGCCTCCCGGAAACAGCGCTTGAATCACTTCGGCTAAATCGGAACGAGAGCTCAATCGTCCCTCCACTTGCGAAACCAAATGCATCACATGAGAATACCTTTCCACGGTCATAAATTCCGGGACACGCACGGATCCAGGTTCAGCCACACGACCAACGTCATTACGCAATAAATCAACCAACATTAAATGCTCCGCTCGCTCTTTTGGATTCTGCGTTAACTCAGCCACCCACGCATCATCCGCCACTGAATCGGCTCCACGAGGTCGAGTTCCAGCAATCGGACGAGAATGAATTTTCCCTGCCACGACTTCCACGAGTAATTCTGGTGAGCCACAAGCTAAAGCGCCCCCAGGAAATCTCAGGTAGCCCATGTAGGGCGAAGGGTTGGTTTGTCGCATCGCCTCATAAACCAAAGCGGAATCAACGAAGGGAATCTCCAAGCGGGTTGATAAATTCACCTGATAAGTATCTCCCGCTGCAATGTAGTCTTTTACTTTTTTTACCGCTTCCTGAAACGAAGCATCCGACAATGATTCTTGAATTACTTTTAATGGTGCTGGCGAATCAGGAAAACCCATCGAAGAGGAGCGCGAAGCTTCGCTCCATTTTTGGGCTAATACTTCTGCACGTGCGCGTGCCTCACACCAAACTTGATTTAAATCTTCGTTAACCGAGCAAAGAACAACGACCGTCAGTTCTTTTGTTTCGTGATTAAAAATACAAACCTCTGGGGCTTCCCACATTACTGCCAGCGGAGCCAACGATTCATGTCCAGCAGTCGGCACGGGCTCCCACTGAGTTCCGAGTTCGTAACTCAGCGCCATAAGCAAACCTCCCTGAAACAAAGGCCAACCCGGGAAGCGGGGTGCTCGATGTGTTTGTGCCCATTCACGTAAATATGCCAAAGGTTTTTCCGGATGAGACTCATGCCCTGCCTCAAACGTATGCGTCATCACTTTACCATCGATTTGAAAAACTTTCACTTCAGGTGAATCAGGCACCGCCAAAGTTAAACTTCCAGCCCTTCCACTCTCTAAAACAGCCGCAAAACGGCCTCGGAGAAAAGTGCGCCAATCGGCGGGGAGTTGTTCCGCTTGAAAGCGGGCAAGGTAAGGTAGATGCGTCCATCCGTCACCCGCTTGCTTCCACTCAGCGAGAGACACTTCTGCCAACCGATGCAAAGCGTTATTCACCGGCAAAATGAATAAGCAGGTTACGAAAATCGGGCGAGTCGAGAATCACTTTCGCTTCATCGAGAGAAACGCCATAAACATGTAACTCCTGTCGCGATCCTTTCGAGACAACGGTTAAACGTAGGCAACCAGGAAGTGACGTGACCTTAAGAGTTTGTCGACGGGCCCCAACTCCCGCTTCGATCATCCCTCTTGAAACCCGGCCTTTTTTTTCAAAAGCCCTCACCACCGGTTGAGCCACCTCGATGACTGTCGTATGAGTGCCTGCTCGACCTTTCGATTTAGCCATTAGGGTATCTCCCACTGATAAGAATGAGAAGAGAGCAAACGACAACCCGTACGAGTGATGAGAACACAGTCTTCGATGCGACACCCGCCAATACCTGGGTAATATAACCCTGGTTCAACCGTAACACACTGGCCAGCTTGCAACGGATGAGGGTAACGCGAGGACAAGGAAGGGGATTCGTGGATATCATACCCGAGCCCGTGACCTGTGCCATGGAAGAACCCGACATACTGACCTTTCACCTCGCCTGTGCGGTATCCCAGTGACTTAAAATACTTCACTGGAATACGGTGTATCTCGGCTCCTGTTTTGCCTGCTTTGAGTGCATGGATAACCCGTCTTTGCGCCTCTAAAACGGCTTCAACCATTTTTCGCTGCTTGGGGCGAGCTCGTCCTTTCAGATAAGTCCGCGTCATATCTCCATAGTTTCCACTCGCCCGATGTCGGGGGAAGATATCAACCACAATGAGCTGGTTCTGATAAATTGGGCCCGTGCCTGCTTGATGACAGTCGACCGCTTGATCGCCTGCGGCACAAATCAATCCGGCATCACAAAGCCCTCCCGCTGAAGTCACCGCCATTTGAATTTCGGTATGCAGGACTTCCGAGGTTAACACTGCCCCACCCCAAAAAAGTTTTCCCGAAGCACTCGGTTTAGACTCAGCTAAAATACGCTCTACACGAGTGAAGCCAGCGGATGCAGCCCGATTGCCGGCAATGATGCCTGCGATTTCTTTTTGGCTCTTAATCCAGCGACGGGGAAAAAGCGCATCGCTTGATTGAGCAGCAATGCACTGCAAACCTAATTCCTGAAGACGTAAAAAAAGTCCGACCGGAAAATCTTCCGGCACGCGGAACTGTTTAATCCCATACTGCAAAGCGGCGTAAACAATCGCATCGGCTAAGCCAGCCTGTGCGTTGGTTTTCCGCAACTCAAGAATCATGGCGGACAAATCATGCACCACATCGAGATCCGACTCGGCTTTGGCTCGTGCGACTTCGAGCAAGGGCAGTAAGCCGATTTTCTTGCCTCGAAACGAAAAGGCGGGGAATGCATCGGCCGCCTGAGTCAGGAGCCATGGGAACACGATGTCAAAGGACTGGCTGGCGGAAAGTGCAAAGCAGTCGGAAAAGCGAAGATGCCCCTATCTCCGAAGTCAATTTTCTCATGGATTCAGGGGGAAATGGACAGGAGAGAGGCTTGACCTTGGCGACAGCCAAAGAATAGTAAACCTTCCTTGGTTACGCGGGTATCGTTCAGTGGCAGGACCCCACTCTTCCAAAGTGGTGACACCAGTTCGAATCTGGTTACCCGCACCAAAGGTAAAGTTAGGTACGCCAAGGCACTTGGCCAACGGGCGCTACCTCCAAAAACTCTTTCCAAGAATCCAGTTCCTCGGGAGCAAGCGACGAGGCAACGACCAATCGCCACTTCGGCTTGGTCGGCGGACGTCGCAAAGTCATGCCCGCTTGTTCAGGCAAACGATTCGCTTTACGCGAATTGCATCGCACACACGCCGTCACAATATTTTCCCAACTCGTTTTACCGCCCACATCACGCGGAACAACGTGATCCAAATTGAGTTCTTCTTCGCGAAATCCGCGACCGCAATACTGGCATTGATGTCCATCGCGCAAGTATACGTTGCGACGGCTAAAGCGAATTTCGCGCCGTGGCACGCGATCATAAGCACCTAATAAAAGAACCCGAGGCATTCGTAGAACAATGCAAGGCGAGCGAATCGCTTGGGCTTCTGGTGGAGGTGACGCTAAAGAATGGGTAACCCACTCCGCGGCAGAAAAGACGCGGTGCCCTGATTCATCTGAATGCACCACCGAAGCTCTTCCACGAAACAGTAGATTCATCGCTCGCAAAACGCCGACAATATTCACCGGCTGCCAGAGTCGATTTAGCACGAGCACGCGATGATCTAAGCGAGGTGGCACGGCACTTCACTATGCCCAACCTCCGGCCATCGTCAACTGCGACAGGTGTTTCTACAGAATACTAAATAGCAACCAGAAGATGGCAATAATGCCGATTCCTGTCACTGCCCAGATAACGACGTCTTGATTCGAAAAATTAGCAACGGGCGGGGGAGGCGAAAAAGCGACTTCCTCTTCAATCGCAGCGACATCGAGCGGACGGCGGGCTACGCGAGCTGCGTGATGTGAATTATAATCGGCACAGGCTTTTTCGTCATCGAGACGAAGGTAGCGGGCGTAGAGTTTAACAAAGCCTCGTTTATAAACATCGGCCAAGGGGATGGATTCAAACTGGTTGGCTTCCATCGCTTGGAGGTAATCGGTGCGAAGCTTGGTCACTTCCGCTGCTTCACGAATCGTCACACCAAGGCGCTGGCGCGCTTCTTGTAGTTTTTCACCGAGAGTTTGCATGGCAGAAGAATCAAAGGAGATAAGGAAATTGGCAAGCCTCGGCTAAAAGCTAGGCAAAGATTGGCCAAAGTAGCTCCCAAACGAGAAGAAATGGGAGGGCGATAATCTTCATCGCTGAAACCATAAATTCTCTAAAAAAGGGCAAATTAATGAGGATAATGAGGATGATAAAGCTCCACCGAGTTAGTGACTCGAAAACCTCCTCGGTGTAGACACCCAAGCGGAGAAAAATACGCGAACCATCTAAAGGGGGTAATGGGATGAGGTTAAAGACTGCCAACGATACGTTAAGAAAAATAGCCATATAAAGAAACTGCACCATGGTGGCATTAGGTAAATTGACCGTACCTGGGTTGAGTCCGCCCACTACCCCGATTAAAACAAAGGCTAAGCAAAGTACGATGTTCATCGCTGGGCCAGCCAAAGTAATCAGGATATCATCCAGACGACGGGTCTTGGGATTCATTAACGAAATCTGCACAGGCTTACCCCAA
>RFOO01000231.1 GCA_009926645.1 bacterium
CGCTTGGTCGGTGATCCATAAATCGCCCCATTTAGATGACCAGTAAACTTCCGCACGGTGCGAGGTGTGAAAACATCGGTGGAAGTTAAAGCTCCCTCGTGAACCGAATCAGATACGGCAGGCAGGTGCTTTCGGGCAACACGATTAAGCTGACTAAACCAGAAAGCTTTCTGTGCATTATATTCCGACTCAGGCAAACGACACCAGGCATCATGATTGGCCAAGGCCGTGACGCGCAACCACCCTTCTTCTAGCTGTCGACCTGCACCATAATGGTAATGATTGGGAATGCAGATGACTCCCGACTGTGGGTCGACTAAACCTTGAGGAGAACGGTATGAAAATGATTCGGCATCACAGAAAAAAACAATCGTGTCTTTCCAGCCAAAATCCGCAAAGGAACTAGCCTGATAGGTGCTAATCGTCTCGGTATAACCTAAACGACCAATCTTTGTCGCCCCTTCTTCAGGGGATTTATCGGACCGCAGTCGCTGCGTTTCGACCAATCCTGCTGATGAATAAATCCGAGTGGCGGTAATGGCAGATCCATCATCCAACTCCAAGGCTGAAACACGTTGTCCATCGACCACCAGACGGCGAACGCCACATTTCATCCGTCGCTCAACTTGGTATTCGCGACAACGATCCAACAAGAGTCGAATCACTTGACGAACACCAATATATGGACGCGCAAAACCCTCTTTAAAAAGCGAACGCCACATCACTGCAAATTGCGAAACCTCAATATCATCTTCTACCGCACTGCCATAAAAACATGTCGGCAGAAGTAACATATCCCGAAGAAGTGGATGAGCGAGCGACTCATCAAGCAGAGCCCGAGCTGAACCGCCTGAAGCCTCCAGAGCGGCTTCATCCAAACCAGAGAGATATTTATCCAATGCTAAAAATCGGTCAATCTGCTGAGGGAATTCTCGAGCAACATCGGCGACTAAATCTTCAAATCGATTTGTGAGATGGAGATTTTTACCCGCCATCGTAATACGCGATCCAAACTGAGGACACAAATCTAACTCTTCGCGCTTTATTCTCAGTTGTCGCATTAATTTAACCAAAGGAGCGCCTTTGGTTCCTTCTGGAACCCAATTCGTCAAAGCATGTAAACCAACATCATATTTTCTCCGCCCACGTGCATAAAATGAATTCAGTCCTCCCGGAGAATTATGCCGTTCTAAAACAAGAACTTTTTGTCCATACATACCTAGACGCACCCCAGCTGCCAAACCCGACATGCCAGCCCCGATAATGACAGCATCATAATGAGAGGGTGAAGTGGTCACAGGGATAGAGTCTGGGGGCTCAGCCAAGGGTCAAGCGACTCCTTTATTTAGGGGTGACTTAACCGCACAACTTCATCGGCCGCACGGATAATTTGCTGGGGCGTAATTCGTGCCATCGCGCGATCCAATCGTGCCAAATAATCCGCACGATCTTCCCCTTCAAAGGAGGTCGTATCAATGCGCACGACCCGACTCAGCGTCCCCCATGGACGAGTGCGATTGTAATCCGATGGTCCATAAACTCCCACAACTGGAGTCCTTACGGCTGAGGCTAGCTGCAAAATTGCCGAATCAGTGCCAAGAAAGAGACGTGCATCCTGAATCAACTTGGCCAACTGTGAAAAAGATAATCGTCCCTGCGTTGATTGTGCAACGGGGCCAATGAGACCGCAAAGGGCTTCAGCCATGAGCCGTTCTTCTGAACCCTGCCCCGCTGAAACCACGACACGCTCGACCATACCCGATGCAACTAATTCCTTAGCCACCACAACCCATTTATCGATTTCTAAAATCTGCTCTCGTCGAGCCGCTCCCGGATGAATTACACAATACTTTTGTGGTTCGACCAGTAAGCCATGCTCATTCATGCGCGAGGAGGCAAACCACATGCGTGGCACTTCGGGAGATAAATGAAAGGCTTTGGAAATAACTGCGAAGTCTTGAGCTGCCTCATGGGGATCCACTAAAAGATCCGTAACTTGCTGGTGGAAAAAGTGACGAAGATAAAAGGGGGCTCGACCAGCACAGACACGCTGACGAGCTCCACTAAAAGCCACAAGCAGGCGGGCTAGAGGCTGGGGAGATAAGGCTAGAGCAAAATCAAA
>RFOO01000232.1 GCA_009926645.1 bacterium
GACTGGCGCCCGCGATCACCTGCCACTGAAGAAACCGCTGCCAAATCTGGTTTCAAATTCGCCACCAAGGCAGCATCAATGATTGCTTCAAATAGCTCTGCAATGGATGTGCAGTTTACTTGAAGCATTTCGGAGAAATTTTCTGCTCCCACCATAATACCATGAAAAACCACAACCTTGGAGATTTGCCTATCTACAGCTAACCTCGCTAAAGCCATCCCCGCACCCGCCTTAGAAGCATCGTAGAAAACGACCTCGGTTTTGACACCATAACGCAAAGACAAGTCGTTAGCGGTTGCAGTAATTTCTTTCACATCACGACCAGCCAAAAGGATGGGATATTTTTCGGCGGCAACTTTCCTAGCATAGGCCTTAGCAATCGGCGAAGTTGCTCCAACAATAAGAATGGGTTGAGATTTAATCATTTAATTTAAGGCGCTCTGAAAGACGTGAACGAATGAGTCCCTTTGGATCAACCAAGGCTTTAATTCGTTTAAATTCAGCTAATTGAGGATACATCTTCGGAATAAATGTCGCATCCACCATAGCGTCTTTAGCAAAGTAAATTCTACCGGAATGCTTAGCCAAAATTTGATCTAATTGTTTCAAACCCTTATCCAAAAAGGATAAGGGAAAGTCATTGGCTTTCCCTGAACGTTTTAATACCGCCAAGAATGAGGCCTGACCCGACTGGCTAATGGCCTCTAAACATTCTTTCAACCCCTGCTCGGCAGACTGGTCAGGGAAGTAGGCCTGAAACTGAACGAACCCTCGGCGTCCGTAAATGCGATTCCAGTGTTTAATCGTATCCAGAGGAAAAAAGAATTTTTCGTAATCCACTATCTTTACTGTGTTTCGAGCAAACCCGTAATAGAGTGTGTTAAAGATGCGGACAAAGGCGTTCCCTAAGAACCACGAAGGGAAATTAAAAGGGACGGATAAATGAGGACGGCGCGGCAATTGATAGGGAGCAGATTGCTGAGATTCTGACAAATCGCTCTTCTCCGCCTCGTTGCCTAACATCAGCACTCCACGCCCCAAATCGTTTCCGCTCGCCAAACAATCCATCCAAGCGACTGTGTGTCGATAATGAGTATCGTGTTCAGCCAGCAGAGCAAGGGTATCGGATAGATTCTTACTTTTAAGATAACGCACCTTGCAATAAGCACTCGGTACTTTTTTTAGCTTAATAGCTACACGTAAAATGTGTCCCGTTAATCCCATGCCTCCAATGGTAGCTCGGAAAATTTCCGCATTCTGAGAAGGCGAACAGTGCAAGACACTTCCACCGGGGATGATTAATTCGAGCCAGGCAACGTGAATCCCGAAAGTACCGTCGACGTGATGATTTTTGCCATGAATGTCAGAAGCAATCGCCCCACCTAAAGTCACAAACTTTGTTCCTGGGACAGTTGGCAAAAACCAACCTTTCGGCAAATACACCTGAATAATTTCAGCCAGGCTAACCCCAGCTTCAGCCACTAAAATCCCAGTGGAGTTATCAAATGAGATAAACCGATTAAGCCCGAGGCCACTCACCACAACCCCTCCCTCTTTGGCCGGCAGAGCTGGATCTCCATAAGCCCGACCAAGCCCACGACTGATATAAGTCCGATTTAATCCAGATAAACTTACAACGTCCTTCTCGGATGCAGGAAAGTGAATTTCCGCACGAGATACAGGCAGGTTTCCCCACCCTGCTAGAGACTTTTCATGCATAGATAAATTAAAGGTAGGTAGCAGCAGCCATTGCTAAAGCGCACAGAGTAATTAGCAAGTATGACACCCGGTCTTTTAATGCATGCACGACAGGGTCGTTGTGTAGTTCTCCGCGCCAAGCTTGAAGCCAAAATCGCGCCAATCCAAAAAGCACGACTGGTGCAATGGCCATTAAGTAGAATGGGTGAGGATAAAGCGAAACGACCGCTGGGCTAGCAGCGTAGAGGCAAATAACCAGTGTCGCCGCAAAGGCAGAACCTACGCCCAGTAGCCCCATTAATAAATAGTCTTCTCGCCTATATCCACGACCAGCAATTTTCCCGTTCTGAGATTCCGGCAAATTAAACAACTCAGCGAATCTCTTAAGGCA
>RFOO01000233.1 GCA_009926645.1 bacterium
GGTCTATCCTCTGCAAGCATCTGGGCAAACAAGCCCCTGCTCTCAGGAAAGCCAATCGCCTTTGCACCCTAATGACTAGGCCTTAGCTCGATATCGGGCCAACACCTCATGGTAAACCGAAGCAATTTCGTCTTGTTGGGTCACATTCATGCCCAAGTTGTTTAAGAGTCCGTCTTTCAATCCATAAATCCAGCTATGGACTTTTAACTTCTGCCCACGAGACCAAGCATCTTGGACTATCGTCGTCTGACAAACATTCAACGCCTGCTCGATTACATTTAATTCGCAAAGCGTATCCAACTTTGCGGGACCTAAAACAGATTCAACAACAAGCGTATGCTTGTCGTGGACATCCCGAATGTGACGCAACCAGTTATCGATTAATCCATACTTACGTTGCTCAAGTGCCGCTTGCACTCCACCGCAACCGTAGTGCCCACAAACGATCACATGCTCCACCTTCAAAACATCAACCGCATACTGGAGCACCGAGAGGCAATTTAAGTCAGTATGAACGACTACATTTGCCACATTACGGTGTACGAAAAGTTCACCTGGAAGAAGACCAACGATTTCATTCGCGGGAACCCGACTATCGGAACACCCAATCCATAGGAAACGAGGGCTTTGTTGCTGGGATAATTTTTGGAAAAAATCAGGGTTTTGCCGATGTAACTCCTCCGACCACGCACGGTTTAACGCAAAAAGTTTTTTCGTTTCGGGCATGAAATAAGACGTCCCAATCATACAGCATTGGCAAGTTCTTTCACTTTCTAAGCCTGCCCTAAGTCAAAGCAGCACATCTACTTAACTAGGTGTTCTTCTTGTGACCTTGAAAGAGCCCACCCCGACTATAGTATCTTATTGTCGAGTCCGTCTTTGTAAGGTATTTTTCATCACATGAAGAGTTTAATTCTGGCACTGATTTTGGCCACAACGGAGGGTGCACCCCCTGCGGGAAGCGCCCCTGCCGCCACTTCTGAATCAGCAGCAAATCCATCAAGTAATCCCTCTGCCCCTACAAATAAAGAGACAGAAAATCTTAATCAAGCGATGGATAATCTCGGTGAAGCGCTTAAAAAAGGTGAGAAAAAAACTGAAGGAAACTCTAAGCGCTCTGCCAAATCTAAATCAGCCAGTGATTCAGAGAAAGAACTGTCCAAAAAAGGCCCTAAGGAAACCAAAGAAACGGCTAAGCCTCTTGTCGCAGAAGAAATAAAGCCTGATGCTGAAAGCTTGCCTGCCGTGGCTGAGAACTTGGAGGCAACGATCGATTCAGCGACTCAAATTGCCAACGAGGCCGCCCGACTAGCTCTAGAAGAAGCGACTAAACTTAATGCCATCGGCAGTAGTGAAATCAATATGCCGCTGCAAAGTGGCAAGGAAATGGTCCATGAAGCCGTCAAAATCGCCAAAGAGACCCTTCCGCTGAAAGAGGAAAAGCCCGCGAATAGTCAGCCAGCGGGCGAGCCTGCGCGTCCCTAAATTCTATCCGATTTAATAGCAGGATGTGAGCGACTGAATCTAGTCTCCAAGAATTTCACGGGGGCTTGAGCCGTTTTCTGGGCCTACGTAGCCCCTTTCATGAAGAATGTCCATAATGCGAGCCGCTCGATTATAGCCTAACTTTAGTCGACGCTGTAGCATCGAAACGGAAGCCCGTCTGGTCTCTTTGATAATAGCCCAACTTTGGGCAACCAGCGGATCATCCCCATCGCCCGCTCCCTCTTCGCCTTCAATTTCGCTCGCGCCTTCTTTAATCGCCTCAACCACTTCTTGGGCAAATTCTGGTGAACCATTCTTTTCATGAATGAACTCCACAATCGCAGCAACCTCTTGTTCGCCGACATAAGCACCTTGCACGCGTTGTAAGGAAGCGCTTCCTGGGGGAACAAAAAGCATATCGCCACGGCCCACTAAACTTTCGGCGCCACTGCGATCAAGAATCGTGCGCGAATCGATGTAAGAAGAAACCTTAAAACCGATACGTGTCGGCAGATTGGCTTTAATTAAACCTGTGATGACATCGGTCGAGGGACGTTGGGTGGCGAGAACTAAGTGGATGCCTGCGGCTCGAGC
>RFOO01000234.1 GCA_009926645.1 bacterium
GCGATGAAGTCGGAGCAAGAAATGTTGAAGTATCGTAACTTCGGCAAAAAATCACTCAACGAAATCAAAGCCAAACTCGAACAATTGGGCCTCTCACTTGGTCAGAAGATTGACGAGCGCTTACTCGACAAAGGCGTAAATTCCTAATCGACACCTTGTCCTATGCGTCACCGCTCTCACCATCACGTTCTCGGCGTTAAGACGGCTCATCGCCGTTCTTTGGTAGCCAATTTAGCTGCTGCGCTCTTTACCAATGCACGCATCAAGACGACCCTCTCCAAGGCTCGTGCGGTTCGTCCATTTGCTGAACGCCTTATCACCTTAGCTAAAAAAGCTGAGCAATCTTCGGATAAGAGTGTCAAATTGCACTATTATCGTCTGGCGTTATCACGTCTCCGTAACGAAGCGGCTTGTGGCCTCTTGTTTAAGGATCGTGTTAAGCAGTTCTTAAACCGTAACGGTGGTTTCACCCGAATCTATAAACTCGATGCGCGCAAAGGCGATGCCGCCGAAACGGCACTCATCGAGCTCGTGGGCAAGGATGACAAAGCTCCTGCCTTAACCCCTAAAGCCAAGGTTGCACGTAAGCCTAAGGCCAACAAGGAAACAGCTGCTGAAGCCAAGGCCTAAATAAGCCCTGGCCTCGTAGCCTTATCGAGACGCGTCTACCCCCACTGGTGACGCGTCTCGCCTTTTTAATCCCTCATTCACCGACATGCTTCAGCCAATTGATATCAGTGTTTTTTTGGCTCTGATTACCGCCATTGTCGCAATCGGCTTTATTTGCCTGCAAGCATGGTATGATCGGCGCGATGCCTTATTGTCTGACCACCGTCGCTTAAGTTCCGTTTTCTCCTGCACTCGCTGTGCCCTCACTTATGTTCGTCCACGTCGTCGAGAAGAGGCGCCTTGTCCGCGATGCGGATGGAACAATGTTCGACTAAAATTTTAACCACCCCCTTTTCACCAGCCTATGGCCTCACAGTCTATCGCTATTCTCGATTTCGGATCGCAATTAACCAAAGTCATTGCCCGTCGCATACGTGAATGCCAGGTGCATTCGCGCATCTATCCTTTCGACGTTTCTCTTGAGACCCTTCGTGCAGATGGCGTGGTCGGCATTATTCTCTCGGGTGGCCCTTCCAGTGTAAAATCAGCGGGATCTCCTCGTCCGGACCCAGCAATTTTTTCCATGGGGATTCCTGTTTTAGGTATCTGCTATGGCGTACAGCTGATGGGCGAAATGTTAGGCGGCCAAGTTGCCAGCAGTAAACATCGTGAATACGGCCATGGTACACTTTCTTTTCGTGCCCACCGCTCACCCTTGCTTCACGGATTAAAATCTCCCTTGCGTGTTTGGAATTCACATGGCGATAAAGTCATTCGTTTGCCGAAAGGCTTTAAGGCAGTCGCCAGTACTGAGAATTCCGATAACGCTGTGGTGGAAGATGCGAAGCGTCGTTTTTACGGTATCCAGTTTCACCCTGAAGTCGCTCACTCTGAACGTGGCATTGAGTATTTACGTAATTTTCTTTTCCGGATTTGTCGCTGTAAGCCTAATTGGGTAATGGATGATTATGTGGCGACTGCTGTGAAAGAAATCCGCGAGAAAGTAGGTAAGTCGCACGTCATTCTTGGCCTGTCTGGTGGGGTCGATTCTTCTGTGGCAGCGGTCTTAATTCAAAAGGCAATCGGCAAACAGTTAACCTGCGTCTTTGTTGATAATGGTTTATTGCGTCTTGGTGAACGTGCTCAGGTTGAGAAAATGTTTCGCGGTAAGTTCAAATTAGACCTTCGCGTGGTTGATGCATCCAAAATCTTCCTCAAAAAGCTGAAAGGTGTGACCGATCCCGAGCAGAAACGAAAGATTATTGGACGAGAGTTTGTGCAAGTTTTTAATCGCTCGGTAAAGACGTTAGCCCAGAAGGGTAAGGTTGAATTTTTAGCTCAAGGCACGCTTTATCCTGATGTTATTGAGTCAGTTTCTCCAACAGGTGGACCAGCGGTGACAATCAAGAGTCACCACAATGTCGGCGGATTGCCCAAGAACATGAAGTTAAAACTACTCGAGCCTTTG
>RFOO01000235.1 GCA_009926645.1 bacterium
AATCGCAACGCAGGCGAGTGCGGCATTTTCCGCACGAAGGACGGTGGGTCCGAGTGAGACGGGAATAAACCCCGCGACTCTGGCTGCTTCTTGTTCCGCTGAAGTTAAGTCGCCTTCGGGGCCGATGAGCCAAATAATTTTAGCGAAAGACTTGAGCGATAAATCGCGGATGGCCACAGCATCAAAGTCTAAAGATCCAAGGAGGCGAATTTCACCCTCAGTTCGCGTGGGCAATTTTTCAATCCATTCGGCAAAACGTAATGGTGTTTCAATGTGTGCCAGCCAAGGATTACCCGATTGTTTACAGGCCTCGATGGCTTGCTGATGCCAGCGTAGCATTTTGGTGCGTTTGCGTTCTTCGTCTAGTTTGAGTTCACACCGTGCTGTTTCTAGGGGGATGACTACGCTGACGCCAGCCTCGCATACATTGCGTACTAAGTCATCCATCGTCCCGCCTTTGGGCATCCCTTGTGCGATGTGAATTTCGGGTGTCGGGCGAGGCGAGGTGCGTGTGCGTACGACTTCAACCATTGCGCCATCGCCATCAGCGGAAATGAGTTTTCCTTCAGCTAAAAGCCCTTCACCGTTGATTAAGATTAAAACATCACCACGTCGTGCACGTTGACTGCGCACCACATGGGCGCTCTCCTCGGGCGAAAGTTTAAGCTGAGCGCCAGTGGAGCATTGTTTAGCTTGTGAGGGTTCTAGCCAGGCGCGTTGTGGACTCATAAAACAGAAGCAGCGGGTTGATCGTAAGAAAGATCCCAGTCTTTCCAAATGGTTTCATAACCAGCTTCTCGCAACATCGCGGCAATTTCTTCGGGGGAGCGTTCGTCCTCGATTGCAAATTGCTCTAGGGAAGCTTCTTTACCCTCGGCATAGCCTCCAGGGTTTGTTCGTGAGCCTGCACTCATCGTCGTGACACCGCACTTGAAAGCGTGATTGCGGAAGGCGGGACTTTCGCGAGTGCTCAAAGTGAGTTCGAGTTCGCCATTGAAAATTCGAAAAGCACAAATCGCTTGGACTAAGTGGCGATCGGTCATTTCCACTTTGGGACTTAAATTTCCTTCGTGGGGACGTAGGCGCGGGAAAGAAACGCTAAACCGGCTACGCCAATGTTTACGCTCGAGCCACTGTAAGTGAAGTGCGGTAAAAAAACATTCTGTTCGCCAGTCTTCTAAACCAAAGAGGGCGCCGAGGCCGATTTTATGCACTCCAGCTTGGCCGATGCGATCGGGGGCGTCGAGACGCCAAGCGAAATCAGATTTTCTGCCTTTCGGATGATGCTGTTGATACGTTTCTTTGTGATACGTTTCTTGGTAAACCAAAACCGCGTTTAATCCGTGTTTTCGTAATTCTAAGTATTCGGCAGTTTCCAGTGGTTGCACCTCCATCGAGAGCGAGGAAAAGTGAGGGCGTAGTAAATCGAGGGCGGCGGTGAAATAGGGAACGGCGATTTTATTCGATTCTCCCGTGAGGAGAAGCACGTGCTCGAAACCAAGTTTCTTGAGTGCGCCCGCTTCGCGTAAAATTTCCGCAGGATTTAAAGTACGGCGGGGGATTTTATTCCCTGCTGAAAATCCGCAATAAGTGCAGACGTTTTGACACTCGTTGGAGAGATAGGCGGGAGCAAAGAGTTGGATGGTACGACCAAATCGACGAAGGGTTTTTTCTTGGCTAAGGCGAGCGAGGGTTTCGAGGTAAGGAGTGGCTGCGGGAGAAATCAAAGCCTGAAAATCCTCTAAATCGCATTGTCCGTTTTCCGCACGCATGATGGCGCGTTGAACATCCGAAGGCGTTTTTGCCTGAATGGATTGCAGAACTTTCTCCCAAGGGTAGGAGGCGTGGATTTCGGCAAAAGACATTACAGGCACAATAAACCTTCGTCGCCAAAGGGCAAGTGTGCCTGTGGCCTTCTCAAGAGCGCCTTAGAGAGTCGCTGAGTAGGCCGCCGCATCGAGGAGCTGATTCACTTCTGCGGGATTTTTGGGCTTAACTCGGATCATCCACGCACCGCCGTAGGGCTCGCGATTTACTAAATCGGGGCTGTCGTTTAATTGAGC
>RFOO01000236.1 GCA_009926645.1 bacterium
TTGATTAACGAGTTTTACGATTTTTTGTGCGGCATCGGCCATGGTATCACCCGAGACAATGGTTAAACCACTGGCAGCGAGGGTCGCTTTACCAGCTTGTACATTGTTACCTTCGAGGCGAACGACCAGAGGGAGTTTGAGGCCGGTTTCTTTAACCGCTTCGACAATTCCTGTGGCGATGACATTACAGTCCATGATGCCACCGAAGATGTTAACGAGAATACCTTTTACGTTCTTGTCCCCTAAGATAATCTTAAAGGCGGCGGAAACTTGGTCTTTGGTTGCACCACCACCCACATCGAGGAAGTTGGCTGGACTACCACCAAAGTGCTGAATGATGTCCATCGTCGACATCGCCAAGCCAGCTCCATTGACCAAGCAGGCGATATTGCCGTCGAGGGCGATGTAAGAGAGACCGTATTTCGAGGCTTCGATTTCCTTGGCATCTTCTTCATTGAGGTCGCGTAAAGCGACAATGTCGGGATGGCGGAAGAGGGCGTTGTCGTCAAAAGACACCTTCGCATCGAGAGCCAAGAGTTGGCCCTCTTTCGTGACGAGTAGAGGATTAACCTCAACCATCGCACAGTCTTTATCCCAGTATAGTTGGTAGAGTCGGGTAACTAAAGTAACGCACTGTTTAAAGAGGTCGCCCGAGAAACCAAGAGCGAAGGCAATTTGACGAGCTTGGAATGGTTGTAGACCAACTGCGGGGTCGACTTGAACCTTAAAAATCTTTTCTGGGGTTGCGTGAGCCACTTGTTCGATTTCCACACCGCCTTCCGTGGAGGCAACAATGACTGGACGAGAGGTTGCGCGATCCAAAAGAATGGCGAGGTAGTATTCATCGTCACGGCCATCAGGGCGTTTGCCGAGATTCGCTGCTTCCGTGAAATAAATGGTCTGCACTTTGCGACCTTCTGGACCAGTCTGTGCGGTAACGAGAGTGTTGCCCAACATCGCCGTCGCATTTTCAATCGCTTTTTCTTTGTTCGGAGAGAATTTTACTCCGCCTTTGAATCCATTGGTAAAGGTGCCTTTACCGCGACCACCGGCGTGAATTTGCGACTTCACCATGATACCATTGGCCGTATTGATTTGGCCAAGAGCAGTGGAGTATTCTGCGGAAGCTTTCACGGCGACACCTTTAGGGGTGGCTACACCGTACTTTTCGAAAAGCTCTTTCGCTTGGTATTCGTGAATATTCATAGAAAAAATGGTGCCGCTGGGGATTAGTTTCCAGTGAGTTCGTTTTCTTTGGTCTTAAGAGACTTGTCGATTTCCTTAATCCATTGATCGGTCAGCGTTTGGATTTCTTTTTCGATACGCTTCAGGTCATCATCCGTGATGGTTTTATCTTTATTACCTTTCTTGGCGATTTCGAGTGCATCACGACGCGCGTTGCGGACGCGGATACGACCTTCTTCAGCCATGCGATGTGCAACTTTAGCCAATTCTTGACGACGCTCACCCGAGAGTTCGGGGACGGGGCAGCGCAAAAAGTTGCCTTGAGGCACGGGGTTGATGCCCACGTTGGCAGCCTGAATGGCTTTACGGATATCTTCCATGACAGCCTTGTCGAAAGGTTGAACGACGATAGAGCGGGCATCGGGGGTGGTGATTGCAGCCATATCTTTGAGGCGTTGGGTCATACCATACGACTCCACAAACACTTGAATGTTTTCGACCATTTGTGGAGAGGCCTTACCCGTGTGCAAGGAGTTGAACTCATTTTGTGTCCACTCGGCGGCTTTCTTCATGCTAACGCCACCATCGTTAACGATTTTTTTGATATCCATAAAAATTAGACAACGAGAGTGCCGATGGATTGTCCCATAACGGCTTTTTTAATCGCTCCACGTTCTGCCATGGAGAAGACGATAATCGGGAGTTTATTTGCCTCGCAGAGAGAAAAAGCCTCAGCATCCATAACGCCTAAACGTTTGGTTAAAGCCTCGGCGTGAGAGACTTTGACGTAACGTTTAGCGTCTTTGTATTTCATAGGGTCTTTGTCGTAAACACCATCCACCTTAGTGGCTTTAAGGATGGCATCGGCCCCTATT
>RFOO01000237.1 GCA_009926645.1 bacterium
AAGGTATCCCCACCCAAAGGGGCCGGTGGACGGGATCGAGCATCAAGGGAATCTGCAAAATAAGGCTTATGCACCTGCCAGCCAGCACGATAAGGCGCACCGTGGGACTTCACCCATTCGGTAATCGCCTTTAAAATGGAAGGTTCGGCTCGCTGAGACCACTCTGGGTGGAGCCACACATTGGGCGCATGCCAATGCCCGCCGACAGCCGAGGTCCATTTTTTCATCGAATCGGGCGATTCCACGATGAGTTTTATCTCGTTCGCACGGGTTAATGACTCTGCTAATGGAGGCTTAGCCCATTTGGGGCTTACAGTCACCCAGGCAAAGCCATCGGCAATGGGGTAAGCTCCGCAGGTTTCAAGGTGTACGGGCAAACCGACAGCACTGCAGGCCTTCAACAAGGAAGTAAGGTCGTGCACGCAAGGCTCGCCACCCGTAACCACCACAAATTCGGGTTGGTTTGCCTTGGCTTCTCGAGCCAACTCCTCGGCACTCGCCTTACGAATGTCCTTAGGAACATACTGAGGATGCCAAGTGGAAGCAGAGTCACACCATGGACACTTTACTGGGCAACCCTGCAGACGAATGAAGAAAGCTTTACGCCCAAGGTGAACACCCTCCCCTTGCCAACTAAGAAACGTTTCATTGACCGGATAGAGTTCAGCCATCTTAGGCATCGGGCTGATAACGCGCCGAATTTTTAGAATCTTCGTGAAGAATGATTTGCTGCACCCAGGCTCGGTCGCCGAACTCTTTTCTTACCATCGGATCAAAAGTTTGAAAAAGAAACTGCGCAATACCTTCGGTGGAAACGGACTCGATGACCAAGGCTTTGAAAAGTTGTGGGTGATTTTTCAAAAGGGCTTCACGCTGTGGATCCGCTTGGGCGAAAAGACAGGCGTGATCCAAATTTTCATCAATCCAGGTTTTGAGAAAACCAAGACCACCAAAGTCGACGACAAAGCCTCGTTGGTCGAGTTGTTTACAAGCAAACTCGATTTCAATCGACCAGTTATGTCCATGAATAAAAGCACAACGCCCTTCGTGCCTAAACTGACGGTGAGCGAAAGGGATATCGGCAAAGACTTTACGACACGTAAACATGAACACAGGGAAATAGACGAGGCGCTCGTCTCCTCGCAAGGCACATTCTTGATAAACTCTAAGAAATAGACAAAAAAGAGGCCTACCCTCGGTTTCTCGGGTAGGCCTCGGAGTGCTATGAAACGCTGATAGTCTTAGAACGTATGGATAACGCCCACCGACCAAATCGCTGTGGCGTGTACCGGATTCACCAATCCACCCGTTTTAGGTACCTTGCTTTCGACTTTCACAGGCTCGCTGTAAAAAACATAAGCAGAGGTCGTCTGATTTAACTTATAGGATAAACCCGCAGCAAGGATTGTCTCCAATCCTCCACTTTCAAGGTCTTCACTATAAGTTGCATCCACTGTTCTCTGAGTGTTTTTATCGCGATACTGACGGAGGTAGGTTGCCTGCAGCGAAGCTGACAACTCGGAGGTCACTTTATAGCGCAAACCACCGCTTACCGAAACAATACTTCCTGGACGGAAGTAGGTATCAGAAAGCAATGAACCTTGAGCTTGTAGCTGCAAGAATTGCGTAAACGCATCGGTAGATAATCCGAAATCTTTACGCAATCCCAACAAGAGGTCGGTTGAACCCGTGCCTGGTTGCAAATAACGACGTGGCACAGTGAGAACCAAGTCGTCTTTACCTGTGGGCAGTTTAAGACCAGCGATAACCGTATAACCCTGCCAAGGGAAACGCGTAGACACAGTGATATCACCTAATCCCACGACTTTACCCGTGGACGTAGCGGTATTAAGCGTGCGATCAATACGAGGCACGGTAATCGCTACCGTCTGGCCAAAGAGTTGCGTTTCGAGAGTCGCAATCAAATTACGGTGTAAGGCCGTAAAATGCGCATGTGCTCCGTTGTTACGCTCATCTTGATTGATGTAGTCGTATCGCAGGTCGAGCGTGTACTCTCCCGCTTGTGCAGCAGGACGTTCACTGAGATTATCGAC
>RFOO01000238.1 GCA_009926645.1 bacterium
AGTCGCCCCGTGGGCTACCACGCCCAAGACACGGCCACCAGAGGTCACCACACGGCCATCGGCAAGTTTTTGTGTTCCACTATGCACGATATCAACTCCAGGTGGCAAATCCTTGGGAAACTCAATAACATCACCTTTGCGAATATCGCCTGGATATCCTCCAGCGGCGAGTACAACGATAATTGTGGACCCTGCACGCAACTTCACGCTGGAGGACTTAAATGTTCCAGCAGCAATGGCCTCCATGATTTCAATCGGGTCGGTTTCCAGCATCGGCATCAACACCTGACACTCCGGATCACCGAAACGTACATTAAACTCCACCACTCGAGGACCAGTCGAAGTTACCATGATACCGACGTAAAGAGTCCCTCGATAATCAATCCCATCGGCTTTAAGTCCACGCAAAGTGGGCACAATAATTTCTTCACGCAAACGTCTTTCAACTTCAGGAGTGACAACTGTTGTCGGTGCATACGCACCCATTCCACCTGTGTTTAAACCCGTATCACCCTCGCCAACCCGCTTATGATCCTGACTAGGGGGCAACATTAAATACTCTTCGCCACAGACCATTAACATAATCGAGGCCTCTTCGCCTTGCATAAATTCTTCGATAATTACCTCATCGCCCGAAGAACCAAAAATTTTCGTTTCCATCATCGAGCGGAGAGCCTCTTCTGCTTCAGCGTGAGTTGTGGCGATAACCACACCCTTCCCTGCAGCTAAACCAGAAGCTTTAATGACAATAGGCAAAGACTGTTTCCGCACGTAGGCGATAGCCGAATCTAATTGGCGAAAAGTTTCTGCAGCGGCGGTCGGAATTCGATGTCGAAAAAGAAAATCTTTACTGAAGGCTTTACTCGCTTCGAGTTTCGCACCCGCTGCTAAAGGACCATAAGCAGGGATGCCCGCAGCTTCTAAAGCATCAACCACCCCCTGCGCTAAAGGCACCTCTGGACCAACAATCACAAAATGTGACCCTGTTCGTCGGACGAGTTCAACGACTTCAGTAGGCTTACTTAAATCCACAGGTAAGCATTCAGCTTCCATCGCCATCCCGCCATTGCCAGGAGCGACACATACCTGGGAGACTCGAGGACTGCGTAAACAAACTTTGAGTAAAGCATGCTCACGACCGCCAGAACCAAGAATAAGCACTTTGATTTTTCCTTGGGTAACCATAACCCTATTTGTGGGATTCTAATACGGAATGGGAACACAAAACAGGAAAAGACCTAAAACTTAGGTCTTCCTGCTTAAAATGGTGCTCAGGCCGGGACTTGAACCCGGACACCTTACGGCACATGAACCTCAATCATGCGTGTCTGCCATTCCACCACCTGAGCGATAAAAGGGAAAGTGGACGCTGGAACACCTTACGATAGGTGCAAGAAAAAAGCGCTAACGCCAACGCTTGCCAAAGTGGGTATCTTTCCCAACTCTCCAACCGCAATGTCTCCCGATTCGGCCGAGTCTAACCCATCTGAAAAAGATTCTCCTAAGCCTTTAGACCTTAGTTTTTTGGGTCTAGGCCCCTCCTGGGTATCAGGCCCTGCCGAGAATGTTAGCTCGGGACGTCGCGAAAATCGCGACAAAGGGCATCGCCGAACTCATCAACACGACGACCAACGTCGCCCCCCACGTCGACCAGAAGGCAAGCTAGGTCCATCCGATCGGCAGGCTCGCCATCACGGAAGAGGAACCTCGCGTGAAGAACGATTCTCTCACTCGCCAAGACAGGAAGAAAACTTCGCCCACTCTCCAGTCGTTAGTGTGGGATTCTTCCCTGATGATGCTAAGTTTGAGGTGTTGGGTGAGGCGATGAAGAAAAGTCTCATCACTTATGAGCTCTTCAGCATCGCTCAATTAATTTTAGATAAAGAGGACCGTCTCTCCATTCTAATCAAGCCCGTACAAGCGGATAAAAATCCCGAGGCAACCTTGTCCTTATCGGTACCTGATGGCCTACCCTTTTTGACGGAGGCTGAAGCGGTAAACCATGTCATGTCACGTCACCTCGATAAGTTTTTCGATACAGTTGAAGT
>RFOO01000239.1 GCA_009926645.1 bacterium
GGGGATTGATCGATGAGAGTTATCTCCGTTGGCTCAGCATCAAAGATGATTTTGCCGATGGGTTTAGCAGTAGCATCATCGGATTCGGCGTCGCGCTGTCCGATAACTTGATGAAGGAGAGTTGATTTACCAGAACCCGATACTCCACAAAGTCCTACCAGTCTTCCGAGTGGAATTGAGCAGGAGAAGTTTTTAAGATTATTTAAATTTGCCTCCGTCAGTCGCAAGCGAGGGGTTTCGCCAGTTACCTTTCTTTGCTGAGTAGGCTGAGGTTTAAATTTTCCGTTTAGCCAAGCGCCCGTAATGGAGTCGGTTGATTCGTGAAGATTAGAAGGATGGCCAGCGTAAATGAGATGTCCGCCCTCGCTTCCTGGACGTGGTCCAATTTCGATTAACCAATCCGCTGCTTGCATCACCGACTCATCGTGTTCAACGACGACCACCGTATTACCTTGATCGACCAGCCCCCGAAGAATGCCAATCATTTTGGCCAAATCTCGTGGGTGCATGCCGACACTCGGTTCATCGAGCACAAAAATGGTATCGGCGAGTGAAGCTCCTAAACAAGAGGTTAAGTTAACACGCTGTACTTCCCCTCCAGACAGCGTTCGCGAGAGACGATCAAGCGTGAGATACCCAAGTCCCACGGCTTCGAGATAGCCGAGTCGTGCAATCATGGCTTGCAGAGCATGATCCGCTGGATGCGAAGAATTTTGCGGTCGATGCGGGCGAAGTTTTTTTAGGAGTTGATCAACCGTGCAGGCATACAATTCCGGAAGAGTTGAGCCCTGCCACTTCCAACACAGTGACTCTTCGTTAAATCGTTTTCCTTGGCATTGCGGACATTCTTCGTAGGCGCGCCAACGCGATAAGAAGACCCGCACATGCATCTTATAGGTACTTGACTCAAGCCAACGGAAGAAACCTCGAATTCCATACCACTTGGTCTCCCACTGACCAGTTTGGTAGGAGGGGTCTCCCTCTTCGAGAAATTTTCGGTGATGGGGTTTGAGTTTTGCCCAGGGGACGTCGAGTGGAATGCCTTCCTTGCGGCAAACACGGATTAAATCCTTTTGGCTTTCTCCATAAATGGCTCCTTGAAAGGGTGCAATGGCTCCGCCTGCTAAAGTCTGCTGCGGGTCGGGAATAATTTTTTTCCAATCTAAACCGATGACTCGTCCAAATCCTCGACAAGATGGGCAAGCCCCGATGGGGGAATTAAATGAAAATAAAGCGGGAGAGGCTGAGCGAAATTTTCGACCTGTTACGGGAGACTCGAGGATTTCACTCATCCGAGCGATTTCTTGACCATCTTCCTTGACCAGTCGAAGGCGTCCGCCACCTAGGCGAAAAGCGGCTAGGGCAGCCTCATGAAATCGCGCAGCAGATTCTGGATTAATCAATACACGATCTTGGATGATGAGAATTTCCGAACAGGACTCAGGTATTTGATTGGAAGCTAAATCAACCCTGGTTCCTTGCGCAAAAGCTCGGGTGTATCCAGCGCGCAGGTATTCTTCCGTTACCTGTGTCCAACGAATTCCTTCTGGCTTTTGTAAAGCGAAAGTGATGACCACTGTTTGCTGTGCAAAATCTTTTAGGGCGGTTGACCAAGAAGTTTCGGGGCCTTGGGATAAGATGGGTTGCCCAGTTGCTGGATCGAATAATTGGGCGCGATGAGCGAACCAGACCTTAAACCAATCGCAGAGTTCCGTCATTGTGCCAACCGTCGAACGAGAAGTGCGGACACTATTGCCCTGTTTGATGGCGATGGAGGGGCGAATATTTTCGGCTGAGTCTAATACGGGAGCTGGTAGAAGTTCTAGGAACTGACGAACGTAGGGACTGAATGTTTCAACATAGCGCCTTTGTCCTTCGGCATGAAGTGTATCAAAAACGAGGGAGGATTTTCCTGCACCGCTTAACCCAGTAACGACAACGAGTTTGCCAATCGGAATATCCACATCAAAACCCTTAAGGTTGTTTTGGCGAACTCCGCGAAGTCGGATGGCGTTGGGGCGATTTTTTAACATCGGACTCTCCAA
>RFOO01000240.1 GCA_009926645.1 bacterium
GAGCCACAGCTAGGCGACTGTGTTGACGGTCAAATTCTCGTCGCCGTCGGCCTCGATTTCACCTTCACCGAAATGCTTCCTTCCCACCAAGAGATGTTTCAATCTCTCGATCAGTGGCTAACTGGCATCCGCACTTATTCATTAGAAAATCGTTTTGATACCGATGCTGTGCTTTGGAATGAGCTAGAAGACTGTGGTTACGAAATTGGCGAAGGCGAAATCGACGATAAAGGGAAAGTTCTTAAACTCTACGACGTCTGGGTAGCCACCGAGTCACTCGCCGATGGACTTCTCCAAGTGCAAAGCCGTCTTCATCATTTTAAAAATACGGCCTTGGAAATTATCCCGCAAGGCTTACATCATATCGCTCAATCTAATCCCGAGCCTAAAGCCATCATTGAACTCATCGCCAAACTAGCTGAACCCGAATAATGGCGTGACACACTTTTTATCTATTTTCTAAGCCAAATGATTGAACCAATTCTTCTTAACGCTAACCCCGCCGAACTGAAAGCTTGGGCCTATATTGGTTTCATAGGTCTCGTTATTGTTTTCCTCGCACTCGACTTAGGAGTCTTTCACCGAGAAGCGCGAGAGGTGACAATGAAAGAGGCCAGCATCTGGTCAGCTATCTGGCTCGCTTGTGGTATCGCCTTCTCGGGAGTTGTTTATAAAGCCTACGACTCACATTGGCTTGGATTGGGACTCGAAACCCCACGGTATAACACACATGAACTCGCTGGCCAATCTCCCGAGCACCCCATCATCATTTCTGGCGAGGTAACAGGTTCGGAAGCCGCCAATCAGTACCTTGTCGGCTACGTCGTCGAAAAATCATTGGCGATGGATAATATTTTTATCATCGCGATTATCTTTTCCTTCTTTGCCGTCCCCACCAAATATCAGCATCGAGTGCTCTTCTGGGGAATTATCGGAGCGCTGCTTATGCGCGGTGGTATGATTGGCTTGGGGGCGGGGATTATCATGAATTACCAATGGATTCTTATTATCTTTGGCTTCTTCCTGATACTCACGGCACTAAAAATGGCTCTGATTAAAAGTAATGACGACCCTTCGCAAAACCATGCGGTGCGTTTGTGTAAACGATTTCTTCCCACAGTTGATTTCTACGATGGCGAAAGATTTTTCACCCGTCGCACCATCAAGCCCACTTATCGCATCGACCCCTTGACCAACCAAGAGGTCATGGAGCCTCCTGCTCCGCAGACCCTATCTTCTCATTGGTCAATCACTCCTCTTTTCCTCGCCCTCATTCTCGTGGAAATCACGGACCTTATTTTTGCGGTCGATTCCATTCCTGCCATCTTTGCTATCACGCCCGATCCGTTCATTGTTTTCACCAGTAATATCTTCGCGATTCTTGGCTTACGCTCTCTTTACTTCTGCTTGGCTGCCATCATCCCACGCTTCCGCTTCCTTAAACCAGCCCTGATTCTCATTCTCGCCTTCGTCGGAATAAAACTTCTTTTACTCAGTGGCCCACCCTACTTAGACATCATCGGACTGGAGCCCCAGAAATCGATTAAGATTGGTACGATTACCTCTCTCTTAATCGTTGTTGGAACTTTAGTCGGTGCGGTCATCCTGAGCGCCCTACTTCCAAGCAAAAAAACGGTAACCCCTAATCATTAGGTAGTAAACCTCAGAGACGAATTATTGTTTTCTCGGAGGGAGATTTAAACTGGGTGAGGTGAAAAAAATACTCCACCCCGCTCTCATCACGCTGCTTTCGTTGGTTCATGGTCTACGGCCTGCGGCAGCTCATTACGATAGATTTCGCACAGCACACTCGGCGAGGAATCCCCAGCCTCGAGCGAACAGAAAATGGTCACGTATTTGCCTCTTGATTCCCCGGTGACGCCAAAGAGCCGGAGCCACTTAACACCGTCGTCCTTTCGCACAGCAATGATCGCGGGAAAACCTTCGCCGGACCCAAAGTAATGGGCCTCCCGCTCACCGATGGCACGCGCCGATAACTGAGACATCTACGTTCATTATGACCGAAACTGC
>RFOO01000025.1 GCA_009926645.1 bacterium
AACTTGATTCAAGTAGCTGAACTCATTATCGACTGTGCGCTACAGCGACAAGAGAGTCGTGGTTTGCATTATACTTTAGACTATCCTCAAAAAAATTCGGTGGCCTTGCACACCTCCGTGGTGAGTCCCCTGGGAAAATAGCTCAATGAATATTGTTGTTGTCGGCACTGGTGCAGTGGGTGGTTGGTATGCTGGGTTATTGGCACTCGCTGGTCACGAAGTTCATGCCGTTACGCCCAGTGATTATCGAGTCATTCAAGAACGTGGTTTAATCCTGAGGGATCGACAATCGGAGCGCATTGTTAGGCTCTCCTCGGCTACAGCGCAGCCACAACCTGTGCGGGGTTGTGATTTGATTATCGTCGCAGCCAAATCGACCGCTAATGACAGCTTACCCCAGTTGATTAAGCCTTTACTCGAGTCGCACACCCTTCTCTTAACCCTGCAAAACGGAATGGGAAATGTGGAGGCCTTTCTTCCGATTATTCCTGCGGAACGTTTGGTTGCTGGACTTTGTTTCGTTTGTATCAATCGCCTTTCTCCAGGGGTAATCGAAAATACATTATCGGGTTATATTCGTATGGCAGCGGCTCGAGGCTCAAAAAACGTTGCTGTAAAAAGGGTTGTAGACTTGTTTTCGCAAGCAGGTGTTGAGGTCAAAGCGGAGGATTCACTGAACGGAATTTTATGGAAAAAACTGTGTTGGAATATTCCGTTTAATGGTTTGGCGATTGCGGCGGGCGGATTGACCACGGATAAAATCCTGAAAGACCCATGGTTAAAAGCCCGAGCCAGAAAGTTGATGCTTGAAGTGCAGACTGCGGCAAAATTCGATGGCGTGCCCTTTACTGACGAGCATTTGGAGCGTCAATTTACCGTAACCGAAGGCATGGGTCCCTATCGCCCATCGAGTCTGATTGATTACGAGCAAGGTCGTGCCGTCGAAGTCGAAGCCCTTTGGGGTGAGCCTTGGCGGCGAGGTCAGGCGGTTGGTGCAGCTATGCCAGAATTGGCTAAACTCAAAAGTGAAATCGAGCAACGCCTCAAGACCCGGGGGTAAACGTGTTATTACTGGGAAGCGCTCGCCGCTGCTGGTAGACGATGCAGAATAGAAACGACCTCTGCGTTCGTCCGAGCAATCGTCCAGAATGATGCTGGAATGGCTGGACCCGAACTTCCTGAAAATACTTTTCTACCGTTGGCATCAAAAACACTAATCGAAAGCGACATGATTGTTTCGGATCCGTTGGGAGGCTGAATTTGCCAAGAAGAACGAACAAAGCCTTGTGCTTTGGCTTTATCACTAACCACGATAAAACCGTGAATGGCGAATTCCTCGGATACCGCCTCTGCTAAGTTATTAGAAAGAGAGTTGGCGGCCGCACAATCGGTCAGACGGGGGTTTTCGATGTAGACTTTGCGAAAGGAGAAACCTGGAGAATGGTCGGCACCACTTTCACAACCAACAAGAACCATCGACAATAACAATAGTCGCAACGAAAGGCATCCGTTTCGCGTAAGCATGGGCACTAGGGGTAATAGAAAACTAGCGATAAACCTTCTGATAGAAAGCCAAAAAATACCCGTTAATTGCAATAAATTGTAAATAGACCTGTAAACGAATGTCTCCTTTAGTCGGCTTGCAGGTTTATCTCTGGCGTATCTAATCCATCGGATGCCCGTCATTCAAGCAGTCACTTTCGATTTAGCGGGAACGATTCTTTTTCCTCACCCTTCCGTGGGTGAAGTTTATGCCAATTGTGCGGCCAAGGTGGGTGTTCGGGTTGAGCCAAAGATTCTCAACCAAAACTTTCTCACTGCCTATTCTGGAACCAAGAAACAGAAATCAGCCGAACACTTTTGGCGCGAAGTGGTATATCGCACTTTTGGAGCGGACTTACCTAATGATAAAGCAGAGGCGGTTTTCCAGGAATGCTGGCAGGCTTTTGCTGACGAGCAATCGTGGCGTTTAGCTTCGGGAGTTAAGCAAACCATCACTGCTTTAAAATTTTTGGGACTTAAAGTAGCGATTCTTTCCAATGCAGACGCTCGTATGCATAAAGTCTTACAGGGCAAAGGACTCAGTCAGGTTTTAGATGGCGTATATCTCTCAACCGAAATCGGCTTTGATAAACCTGATGCTAAAGCTTTTCATGCTGTAGCAAAGTCACTCAGTATACCCATTCGCTCTTTGGTTCATGTTGGAGATAGCCCTCAAGAGGATGGCGAGGGGGCACGTGATGCTGGGGCCATGGGCTTGATTGTGGGCGGTAGGCATGCACCCGAACGGTGTCTTAGAGCTGAAAAGATTTGGGAAGTTCCTTATGTTTTGCGTGCGGTCATGACTGATGGCATGCGTCAGGGTAAATTTTCCCGCACCGTCCAAAATCTTTTAGCTAACCTTAGAGGTTTGCCGGAGGATCGTGGACGCTCGACCGACCGACAACTGAAGTCGCTCGATGAAGCGGTCGGCGATGCTTTACAAAAATGGCGTATTGATAAACCTGTTCCTGAGGATGCGATTGTCGCACATTGGCATCAATTACTGCCTAGCAAACTTGCTAAACTGTGTGCCCCTCTCCGGCTCAAAGACGACGGTCGTCTCATGATTCAGTGTGAGAGTAATGTGGTGAAATCCGAGGTGCGTTTTCACGAAAAAGCTCTGCTGGCGAAGATTCGCCAACTCCCCGGTTGTCAGGTTGTCAAAGGCATACTCTTTACGAGTTCTTAACTTTTGAGGATGGCTCAAACGGACGCAGAAAAGCTTCTTTAAAATCATAAAGATTTTCGAAGTCGGACAAGTCGTCTTCTTCCGATTTCCCAAAAAGACCCACTTCGATGAGCTTAAAAACAATATGTCCCACATCCACGCTCTTTTTCAGTCCCCAGTTTTGTAGAAGGTGGTAAGACATCGGTCCATAGGTGTTGAGGACATATTCACGAAAACCGTCTAAGAGGTCCTCACCCGTAACGTGACGATTTGGAGATTCAGTGGCGTCTTTGCTTTTTTTCTCTTCGCCGTGCACTTTCTTTTGCGAGTAGTCGAGTGCAAGTCGCACTAAATGATAGGCCTGTGGAGTATAGCGCCGGTCTTTTTGGCAAAGGGCGCGAACGATTTCATCAAAATCCATTTAGAGTTTAGCGAGTTCTTTTAAGAGACGTTGATTTTGTTCGGGTGTACCCACCGTAAGGCGAAGCCAACCTGTCATACCGTAACTTTTCAGAGGGCGAACGATGACGCCCACTTTTTGCAGACGTAAGAAAACTTCTTCCGCTTGAGGAATTTGTGCGGCGAGGAAATTCGCTTTACCCTCAATAAAGTGGAACCCGAGTTGTTTTAGTCCTTGGCCGAGTTGTACTATCCCCTGGGCGTTAACGAGTTTTGTTTTTTGAACGAATTCGCGATCCTGAAGGGCCGCTTCAGCAGCGGCGAGAGCGGGAAGATTGACATTAAACGGCTGACGTACGCGATTGAGCAACCCACAGACTTCCGCCGAGCCCATAAGATACCCGACGCGTAAACCGGCTAGACCATAGGCTTTCGAAAATGTCCGGGTTATCACCACTTTTCTTCCAGAAAGAATCAGGGGACGCAAATCGGCTGAAGCATCGAGGTATTCAGCATAAGCTTCATCGAGACAGAAGATAACATGTTCAGGCAGTGAGCGTGCTAAATCTAAAATCGCTTCGGGCTCATCGGTGCCTCCCGTCGGGTTATTGGGACTGGCTAAGAAAACAATCTTTGTTCGCGGTGTTATCGCTGCCTTGAAAGCTGGCAAGTCGTGACGGAAGTTTGGCATCGGCACCTCGACTGGTGTCGCCCCTTGCATCAGCGTGGCCAATTTGTAGACGACAAACGCTTGTGATCCAAAAACAACTTCATCACCTGGACGAAGAAATGTTTGAGCTAATAAAATCATGACTTCATTCGACCCATTACCGATGACAAATTGGTTGGGTTGCATTTGCCAATGTTGTGCCAGTTTTTCTCTCAGAAAAGTGCAGCCACCATCGGGGTAGAGGTGAACCGAGTCTAGGGCACGTCGAGCTGCCTCGAGTCCCAAAGGTGAGGGGCCGAGAGGATTCTCATTGGAGGCCAATTTGATGACCTGCGTGGAATCCAGTCCGAACTCGCGAGCCACCACTTCAATAGGCCGACCCGCCTCATAGATGGGTTGAGACAAAACAGGCTGATTAGCCAACTCAGTGTAACTGGGCATAAGGATAATATGAATGCAGGGATATCCGATTGGCAAGTCAAGCGAGCCCTACCCGCTTGCCTATTCTCAACCTTTTATTCACAGTCGACGCTCATGCGTATCATCGTAACAGGAGCCTCGGGTTTTGCTGGACGAGAAGTGGTGATGGCTTCTTTGCGTCGTGGTCATGAGGTTTTTGCGATTGGTGGAACCCAACTTCCAGTGATTCCTGATTTAAAAAGATCAGAGTGTTTCGATTGCACCGACGAGGTAAAGTTACAGTCACTGATTCTTGATGAATTTCCTCAGGCGGTAATCAACTGTGCCGCCTTGAGTACGATTGAGGCGTGTGAAAAAAATCCCGATTTAGCTCAACGGCTCAATGTCGACCTACCTCGGCAGTTAGCCCAGCTCGCTTTTCATGTGGGTGCCAAGCTTATCCATTTTTCAACCGATATGGTTTTTGATGGTCAAAAAGGGCGCTACGAACACACCGATTTGCCACGACCTCTTAATCACTACGCCAAAACGAAAGCCGATGGTGAAAAAGAAGTTTTACAGTATGGTCGAGAACATGCGGCCGTCA
Organism: bacterium; assembly: GCA_009926645.1. Classification (GTDB taxonomy): domain Bacteria; phylum Verrucomicrobiota; class Verrucomicrobiia; order Opitutales; family UBA953; genus UBA953. The sequence goes on from RFOO01000025.1 coordinate 4,786, forward strand.
TTCGTACAACTCTCTTAAATGGAAACTCTTTTCGAGGAACCAAGAGTCTACATGAGCGTTTATTCCATGAATGGTCGAAAGGACGGAAAACGAACCTCTTCACCGATGAAATACGCCAGCCCGTTTCCGTAAGCAATTTAGCCGATATGGCCGTTGAACTATGTGAGCGCCCTAATTTGTCAGGCGTCTATCACTGGGCTGGTGCGGAGCCATTGAGTCGTTACGCCATTGGCCTAAAAGTTGCCGAGCATTTTGGACTCGATGCTCAGAAACTTATCCAACCTAGTGAACGTGGCGAACTGACTAAATATGAAAATCGCCCTCAAAACCTCAGTATGCTTTTACACCCCTTAGCGGGGAAATTACGAACTCAAGCCCAATCTTTGGCCGACCAATTGGGTGAATTACGGGTTCCTCGAGGTTGCGAGGACTGGTTTGAACAAGAAACAGGTCAAAAGGTCGTGCGTTTATTGCAAAAAGGGATAGACTTTTAATATGGACGTTCTGCCACGAGAAGCCAACACCGCGGTCGCTAACATGGCGGCGAACTATCTTTTATTGGAGCATTATCCTCAGCCCACCCACATTCGATTTCGACCATTTGCTTGGTCTGAATTAGCTTACACTTTTGGAGTTTCTCAGAAGTGGGAAAAGTATCGATCCGTAGTTCCCGCCCATGTTCCTTTAATTCGTCGGTGTACTGGCGGTGGATTGGTTTCGCATTTAGATGATTGGACTTTTGCTTTAGCTATTCCACCTGAACACGAACTCTTTAAAGCCGATGCCCTCGAAAGTTATGCTGCGGTTCATCAGGCCTTGATGACCAGTTTGTTGGCCCAGAAAATGCCCGTAAAACTCGTACCCTTGCCACAAGGTGAAAGAGTTTTTCAAGCTCCCGATCACTGTGCGCACCGCGCTGAGCCTCATGATGTCGTGTTGGTTGAGGATGGTCGAAAAGTGGCGGGTGCATCACAGAAACGTTCGCGTAAAGGACTACTCATCGAAGGCTATATTAGTCGACCTCTCCTACCTGATTGTGATTGGTTGCGATTCGAAAAAGATTTTGCGGAAGAACTTGGCAAAGTTCTGAAAAGCAAACCCGTCAAAGTTCCCTACCCCATTTACGATCAGTCTGACCACGAGGGAACCTGGGCTAAATTTAACTCTGCCTCGTGGAATCAGCGCCTCTAGCCAAATAAGTCCATTTCGGACTGATTGGTTGGCTGGGGTTTGTTCGTTGCTTGGGGGGTTTTATTCTTAGTCGTCTCGACGATGGGTGCGACAGGCAGACTCTTGCCCGTTTCGAGACCTTGGAGAATTTCTCTAGCACGCGAAACCACCGCGGGCGGCATTCCCGCCAAGCGAGCCACCTGAATTCCATAAGAGCGATCCGCTGCACCGGGAACGACTTGGCGTACAAAGATAATTTCATCTTTCCACTCCTTAACGGCCACTGACCAATTTTGTAAGCGTGGGAGTGAGTGAGCGAGTTGTGTCAGTTCATGGTAATGTGTGGCAAACAAAGTGCGGGGACCTTCCATTGCACCGTGTAAGTGTTCTGCCACCGCCCATGCGATGCTGATTCCATCATAGGTACTGGTGCCACGCCCAATTTCATCAAGAATGACCAACGAGCGGACCGTGGCATTATTCAAGATATTTGCCGTCTCATTCATTTCCACCATGAAGGTCGAGTTTCCTCGTGCCAATTCATCGGAGGCACCCACTCGACAGAAAATTCGGTCGACCAGGCCAATCTTGGCTGACTGAGCTGGCACCCAGCAGCCCAAATGCGCCATTAGGACAATCAGTGCAACTTGGCGAATATAGGTAGATTTTCCAGCCATATTCGGACCCGTAATGAGCGCAATCTGCTGACCCTGACAGCTCAAGAGAGTGTCATTAGGCACAAAGGCCCCTGCCCCGGCACGTGTTTGTAGCATGCGTTCCACGACGGGATGTCGTCCTTGTTTAATTTCTAGTACATCGGACTGATCCACTGTGGGACAAACCCAATTTAACTGCAGAGCACACTCGGCCCAGCCACGCAAAACATCAATCTCGGCAAGAGCTTGGGCGGTACTCAGCAGAGAAACCGTTTGGGTCATTACCTTTTCTAAAATTTGTTGAAAGAGTTCCACTTCGCGAGCGAGAGCTTGTTCATCGGCACGCAAAACTTCTTTTTCTTTAGTGCGTAATTCTTCTGTCGTAAAGCGCTCGGCATTTACCATCGTTTGCTTGCGAATATAGTCAGGAGGGACGGAACCAAGATTGGATTTGGTTACTTCAATGGCATACCCAAAAGCACCATTGTACTTAACTTTTAGATTTTTTATTCCCGTACGGGTCTGTTCCTGTCGTTCAAAATCAGCAATCCACGTTTTACTGGTTGAGGCAAGATTTCGTAACCGATCCAACTCGGCATCGTACCCAGCGCGGAGAGCTCCACCCTCGGTTAAGTCGATCGGCAGTTCATCAGCGAGAGCCTTATCCAACAGCTGCAACAATTCCGTTTCACACTCAATCCGGCCTGCGTATTCCTTGGCCACATCGCTTGGTAAACTAGCGCATTCCTCTTGTAGCGCAGGGAGTATCTTTAATGTATCACGAATCCCACCGAGTTCTCGCGGGTTGCGTAAACGATTTTGCAAGCGGGTTAAAATACGTGGAATATCACGAACTAAGTTGAGAGATTCGCCGAGTCGATTGGATGAACCGCGGTGTTTGTGTAACACTCCAACCATCGCCTGACGTTGTTGGATAACTTTTAAATCAGTGGACGGTTCCGTCAGCCAAAGTGCGAGTAATCGTGCACCTCCTGCTGTCACAGTGCCATCGATGGATTGTAAAAGCGAAGTCTCACGGGTACCGCCACTCGAGGTGAAAAGTTCTAAGTTCTTAGCCGATGCTGCATCGAGTAAAACCGCAGAACCGAGTTTAGTTTCAGTAAGACGAAAAATATTTTTAGGGCGATCACACAGAGTGTCGGTGACATAACCTAAGACAGCTCCAGCACAGCCGAGTGCAGCATTTTGCTCGTTAATGCCAAATCCAGCCAGACTGTGAACGGAGAGCGTTTGGGATACTAAGCGGGCTCCTCCTGCCACATCAAAATTCCATCCTGGCAGACGCGTGCAGGGTCGACCCTCGAGGAAAAGACGAAGCGCCTCTCGACCTTCAGTGGGGTCATCGACGCCCTCGGCGAGAAGAACCTCTTTAGGGTCAAGAGCATGGAGCAAGGGCAGTAAACGTTGCGGAGAAGCGTCGGTACAAAGACGAAAATCGGCTGTCGATACATCGAGCCAAGCGGCATGCCAACCTTGTTTATCCCAATGAAGAGCGACGAGGTAGTTTCCGCGACGAGAGTCTAATTGAGAGTCTTCGATGGCCGTTCCAGGTGTCAGGATACGGGTAATTCCACGACGTACGAGTTTACCTGTTACCGCTGCTTCGAGTTGTTCGCAAATCGCCACTTTCCATCCCGCAGCCAGCAAACGATTAATATAAGCAGGAGCAGCGTGATAGGGCAAACCTGCCATGGGAGTCTCATGACGTTTGGTCAATGTGAGTCCTAAAATTTTTGAGGCGGTAACAGCGTCTTCGCTAAACACCTCGTAAAAATCTCCCAAGCGAAAGAGCAATAAAGTACCGGGCGCCAGTTTCTCTCGAAACTCACGGTACTGACGTTGCATGGGGGTTTCTTTTTCCACCAATCAAAAGCCAAAGCCCTGCATTGAGCGGGGCAAGAATGGAGTGATGTCTCGAGGCTTTGCGGAGCCCAAAGTTGCTCACATCACCTGTGCTGCGAGTTCAGAAAGGGCGCTTCGGACGCCATGCAAGAGACGAACATTGGCGGTAATGCTATGTCCCTTCATGCGTTCGTAGGTATGAATGAGGCCGTTTGATTTCCCGTCGAGATAGGGGGTGTCAACTTGATCGAGGTCGCCGATAAGGACGACTTTAGAACCCTCGCCTATTCGCGTGATAACTGTTTTTGCCTCATGAGGCGTCATATTCTGAGCCTCATCGACAATCATAAAGGCGTGGCCAATCGAGCGCCCGCGAATAAAGGTCATGGCCTCGATTTCAATTAAACCAGAATCAATCAGCCATTGATAGGGCTTACGCGGTTGACCAACTTGTTGAAATTGAGAGCCGAAAATAGGCTGAGCCGATTTCATCGCTTGGGCCTTCTTCTGTTTGCGTTGTGAATCGGTAGCAATGAGTTGCTTAGAACTGGGAGATACTTGCGCTGAAGCAGGAGCACCACTTCGCGAGAAAAGCACTTCCAAGTTGTCGAAATAAGGCTGAATATAGGGAGAAAGCTTCTCCTCTTTGGTGCCGGGAAGTGCACCGATGTCTTTACCTATCTGGACAACTGGGCGAGAAACGTAGAGTTTTTTATAAGGAGCAAAATCGCTTAAGACCTGAGAAAGAGCAGCCGCGATGGAGAGAAATGTCTTTCCAGTACCAGCACGACCAAAACAAGTTACCAGTTTAATTTCAGGATTAAGCAACGCATCGAGAAAGATCCATTGCTCATAGTTTTTGGGAATGACTCTCATGCCACGAGGCATCTGAAGGCCTTTGCGAGCACCACTCTCGTTGGAAAGAAACTCGCGATAT
>RFOO01000241.1 GCA_009926645.1 bacterium
AGACACCGTCGTTTGCATCATCGAAGCCATGAAGGTGATGAATGAAATTCCTGCTGAAATCGCAGGAACCGTGGTGGAATGTCTGGTCGCCAATGGAACCTCCGTGGAATTCGGCCAGCCCCTCTTCCGCGTGAAGGTCGGTTGATCCCCGAATTTTCCGATGAATAAAATCCTTATCGCCAATCGCGGCGAAATCGCCCTTCGCATTATTCGTGCCTGCCGTGAGTTGGGCATCAAGACGGTGGCGGTTTATTCTCAAGCGGACGAGCAATCGATGCACGTCCAACTCGCCGATGAGGCGGTTTGTATCGGACCTGCAGCGAGTAAAGATTCTTATCTTCGCGAAGACCGAATCATCTCTGCCGCTGAAATCACCAATGTTGATGCCATTCACCCTGGTTACGGATTTCTCTCCGAACGCGCCGGCTTCGCAGAAAAGTGCGCTTCGGCTAATATTAAATTTATCGGACCTCGCCCTGAAGCCATTCGCTTAATGGGCGATAAAGCCATCGCTCGCCAAACGGCAGCAAAAGCTAAAGTTCCAACGGTTCCTGGAACTGACGGTCCCGTGGACAATCAACGCGAAGCCGTAAAAGAGGCGCAACGTATTGGCTTCCCTGTTATTATTAAGGCTGTGGCGGGTGGTGGCGGTAAAGGTATGCGCATCGTCCATAATGCGGCGGCTTTTGCGAAAGAATTTGAAAGCGCTCGTGCGGAAGCCGAAAAAGCTTTCGGAAACGGCGCGGTCTACATTGAAAAATATATCGAGCAACCTCGACATATTGAGTTTCAAATGTTGGCCGACGAACACGGTAAAGTCTTGCACTTAGGTGAACGCGATTGCTCCGTACAACGTCGCCACCAAAAACTAATCGAAGAATCTCCTTCGCCCTTCCTCACTCCCAAGTTGCGTGAAGAAATGGGCAAAACAGCGGTACGTCTAACGGAATCCATTGGCTACCAAAACGCTGGAACCATCGAGTTCCTCGTCGATAAAAACGGCAAATTCTATTTCATGGAAATGAATACCCGTATTCAGGTTGAACACGGGGTAACCGAAGAAGTTACTGATTTGGACTTAGTCCGCCGACAAATTCTCATCGCTTGCGGAGAAAAGTTAGAGCTCAGCCAAAAGGACATCAAGATTACAGGCCACGCCATCGAGTGCCGAATCAACGCTGAGGATCCTGCTCGTAATTTCGCTCCAAGCCCAGGCACGATTGGCCTTTATTACTCTCCTGGTGGTCACGGTGTTCGCGTCGACTCGCACTGCTACTCGGGCTACACCATTCCTCCAACCTACGATTCGATGGTCGCTAAGTTAATCTCGGTTGGTGCTAACCGCCAAAAGGCACTGGATCGCATGCACCGCGCTCTTGGTGAATACATTATTCGCGGAATCCATACCACCATCCCCGTTTGCCGAGCGATTATGAAGGACCCGATATTCCGTCAAGGCGGGGCAACGACGAAGTACCTTGAAGACTTCTTTGAGCGCACGCCCAAAGAGCTTTGGTCCGCAGCTCCTCTTACCTGAGGACTGCCATTCTTCCAATGAGTGCGCGCTCGCGCCTTCCCTCCTCACCTTCAGCACGCTTGGTAACGGGAGGAGATTATCTTCGCTTTGCTAATCAATTATTAGCCAGCACACAGGTGGCACATGGACAGGGCTTTAGTAACGCACAAGAAGAGACCTTAACCCTGTTAGGTGCAGCCACGGGGTTGCCTTGGGAAAAACTTCCTACCTGCTTTCAACGACCCCTCAGCGAGAAGGAAAAGAATCGCTTTGTTGAGCTCCTTGATTGCCGCGTTTTCGACCGAACGCCTACGGCCTATCTCGTGGGAGAAGCCTGGCTGGGCGGACTATCCTTTTCCGTCGACCCTCGCGTCATCATTCCACGCTCCTACTTCGTTGAATTAATCCCCGAGGTCATTCCCCATTGGCTACCGCCGTCTGATTCCATCAAGCGAATCGCCGATGTTTGCACAGGC
>RFOO01000242.1 GCA_009926645.1 bacterium
TGTGGGCATGGCGATTTTATCGCTGGTCGGAATACTGGGCGCTACTTTCCAGCAAGCCGATGAAATTATGCAAACCAATCGTGCCCTAGCGGCTGCAACGCGCTTGATTGGCGCTTTTGATAACCCACGTTCGATTGTTAAATTCGATAGCAATGGTATTAATACTAATCCACCGTCTAAATTTTCTACTGCTGCTTCTACGGTAAGTAATTTTGAATTAATTTATAACGAATTCCAAAATAATGGCACAGTTTGGTTTTACGTTTACGACCGTAAAATTTCTACTCCTATTCAGGAGTTTACTCAGGTTGATGGAGTAAGTACTTACAATATTTATTCTAATCCTACTGTCACTGAAGTGGCGTTAGCATCAGAAAGCCCTATTTTGAATCCCAAGGTTGCGAATGCCAGAAACATTGTCGGGAATCCAATTCGTGTGAAAGTCACACTGTCAAAATTACTAGTCGGTCAGAGACCTGCAATCGACCAAATTACATTTGAGCCCACAGTGGGTACTTGGAATGGAACAAGCATTTCTCCTACAACTGGCTCGGGGGTGCCTCCCACCGGTTTGCCTGCCGCAAAGTACTATGCTTTAGCTTATTTACCATTAGTTGCTGAATTTTATCCTCACGATTGGACGGATGTTACGACAACTACTCCTCCAGCAGAAACCCCTGTTTTAGTTCAAACTATCATCATTAGTCGATGAGCTCATCACCATCACCATTAACACGTCGAGGCTTCACGCTGATTGAAGTCTTGGTCGCTACTGCCATTATGGTGATTATTGTTTTAGCTGTAGTCACCATCGCTTCCGATAGTTTTAAGGCCTACGACCGGGTGGTTGCTAATCTGACCACCCAATCGGAAGCACGTAGTGTTTTAGATGCGATGGAAGGTGATTTTCAAACGGCCGTGATGCGTCGCGATGGACGATGCTGGATGGAGGTTATTCTCCCTGGCGGTTCAGGTTCCAATATGCCTCCTGGTACCGCAGCCTTAGGAGACTTGCAGCCAGAGGATCAACCAATCGTTATGCTTTTTGCTTCGCCTCTTGACCGTCCGCGCTGGGTGCCAACTGCTTCGGGAACTCGTACCGCCTTGAAAGGAGATGTCTGTGCCGTGGCCTATCGCTTTGGACAATCCTCTCCCTTTGATAGTCCAGGTGAAAAAATTCAGCAAATCTATGGAGTTTACCGAACCATCATTGATTCAGAAAATACTTATGCCAATGCACTGCCATTAATTCTGTCTTCCGTGCCATTATCAGCCTCCTCGGGTACCAAAAAATACCCCGTCGATTACTGGGGTGCCTCACAGACATTTCACAACTATAATACAGCGACACCTAATGATTCGCGAGTGTTGATGAATTTCAATTATTCTTCGAGCACGCCCTCATGGACTTTGGATCAATCTAACATGATTGGCTCAAACATCGTCGCAATGAATCTTATCTTCTGGTGTCGCTCGAATAGCTCGGCTACTCCGGTTCTTTATGCTGTCTGTCCCAAGGGGGCATCGACGGATCGATATGGAAGTACAATCTTTGATTCAACCTTACGTAATCCTGCGACCGATGTCTTTACGGGCAGGCTACAAATTACTTCCGATTCGATTAATACCGATGGGACATTACGTAATTACAGTCTCAAGGCAGTTGAAGTTTCGTTGACTGTTTTGTCTCCTGATGGAGTTAAAGAGCTGAAGGCTTTGCAAAATTTGACGGGTACACAAAGTAACACGGGTGTTAAACTCGGAAACTCTAATGACTTTAAGCGCATCGTGGGTCAGTATGGCATTAATTACACACGCTATATCCGACTCGTCAGTAATGGCGGTTAAAGACGTTTACTGATTACGAAAAAGGGCGTCCACTGGACGCCCTTTTTGATTGGTCTCCTGGTACTGATTACTCAGAAAATACGCCCATCTTGCGGAACTTGGTGTAGCGGTCGGCCACAAGCTTTTCAGGCTTGAGCTT
>RFOO01000243.1 GCA_009926645.1 bacterium
CGTGTGGCTGTACCTGTAAAGTATTGATCAACCACTTTTTGTTGGAGGCCGACGCACTCAAAGATTTGTGCACCGAGGTAACTTTGGATGGTTGAGATACCAATCTTGGAGGCTACCTTGACGATACCCTTAGTCGCAGCTTTGACGTAGTTCTTGCAGGCCGTGTAGTGATCTACGCCTTCGAGCAGATTCTCACGAATCATGTCATCGAGGGTTTCAAAGGCGAGGTAGGGATTGATGGCGCCACAACCATAACCGATGAGAGTACAGAAGTGATGAACTTCACGTGGTTCGCCTGATTCTAAGATGAGGCCTACCTTAGTTCGTTTTCCTTCACGAATCAGGAAGTGGTGTAATCCAGAGACAGCCAAGAGAGCAGGGATAGCGGCATTGTTACGGTCGACGCCACGGTCGCTGAGGATGATGAGGTTAATACCCGCATCGATGTGGAGGCTTGCTTGGCGGAACAACTCGTTCAGAGCGTCCTCTAGGCCTTTTGCACCTGCCTTAGGATTGAAAAGTGTGGGAATCGTGACCGAGCGGAATTGACCATGAGCGACTTCACGAAGTTTAGCTAATTCTTCGTTGGTGAGAATGGGCGTAGGTAATTCGATGAGGTGGCAACTTTCAGGATTGGGGTCGAGTAAGTTGCGCTCAGGACCAATCGTGGTTACCGAGGAGGTAACAATTTCTTCACGAATACAGTCGATGGGGGGATTGGTAACTTGAGCGAAGAGTTGTTTGAAGTAGTCGTAGAGTAACTTCGACTTGTTCGAGAGAACGGCCAAAGGAATGTCCGTGCCCATGGATCCTGTTGCTTCAACCCCGTCTTTGGCCATCGGAAGCAAGAGTTTGCGTTGATCTTCAAAGGAGTAGCCGAAGGCGAGTTGGCGCTGTAGGATGGTTTCATGGTCAGGGCCATAGACCTGTTTAGGTTTAGCGATGTCAGCGAGTTTGACGAGGTTGCCGTTGAGCCATTGACGGTATGGCTTTTCAGAAGCGATTTGCTGTTTGATTTCTTCGTCGGCGACAATGCGACCCTTTTCCATGTCCACGAGGAACATGCGACCAGGTTGGAGACGACCTTTGCGTGCGACGTTTTCGGGAGGGACGGGTAAGACGCCTGCTTCCGAAGCCATAATGACTAAATCGTCTTTCGTGACATAGAAGCGAGAGGGGCGGAGGCCGTTACGGTCCAAGGTTGCACCAATCATCGTGCCATCGGTAAAGACGACCGAAGCTGGTCCGTCCCATGGTTCCATGAGGCAAGAGTTGTACTCGTAGAACGCCTTCTTTTGTTCGCTCATTGATTCATGGCCATTCCATGGCTCAGGAATCATCATCATCATTGCTTGAGGCAATGAACGACCGCTCATCACCAAGAGCTCGAGTACATTGTCGAATTGAGCCGAGTCAGAACCATTCGTGTTAACAATCGGCTTAATTTTTTCGATGTCTTTTCCGAAGAGGGGGCTAGCCAGTAGAGGCTCACGAGCCTTCATCCAGTTAACATTACCTTTGAGGGTATTGATTTCGCCGTTGTGGGCGATGTAGTGGTAGGGGTGAGCTCTTTCCCAAGAAGGGAAGGTGTTGGTTGAGAAGCGTGAGTGAACTAACGCCAACGCCGTATCCATCGTGGGATCGTTGAGGTCAGGGAAATATTTGCCCACTTGCTCAGGCATCAACATGCCTTTGTAAATAATGGTACGGCAGGATAAGCTGGAGGCGTAATAGAAGTTATCTTTGCCCGAGGCACGCAGTTCGTTGTGTGCCTGTTTAGCGATGATGAAAAGTTTACGTTCAAAGTCTTGGTCGGTGGCGCATTTATCGCAGCGAGCGATAAAGACCTGACGAACGCAGGGCTCACTCTTGATGGCCGTTTGGCCAAGCGATGAATTATCGGTCGGAACAGTGCGCCAGCCGAGTACCGTGAGTCCTTTAGACTTAACGATTTCTTCAAAGGTCTTTTCCGA
>RFOO01000244.1 GCA_009926645.1 bacterium
CCCCTTGGTTCGCACATGGGCATTGATCACAGGTGAAGGACCTACGTAGGTAAGATCAATGGCGCCCGCCAAAAGAGCCTCCATCGCTGAAGGCCCGGCATTGTATGATTTCCATTCTATTTTTGAACCAGGAGGCAGGTGTGCAAGGTGCCAATCTTTGCCCTCACGCTCCAATTGACGTGCGGCCAAAGCGGGTGAGTGCGTCAGGTTGGGGAAAAACCCGACTCGAATCACCACTGGGTCTTCCGTTGCACCGTACAGGTTAGTGGCCACAAGCAGGCCGACTGAGCAGAGAAAACGAATCATGAGAAATGAAGGCTGAGGTTTAGAAATTTAACTGTAATCGAGCGAGTACAGCATCTTCCGAATTCTTAATCACTGCATTCGCACTTGGATTCGCTCCGGGAGCCAAATCAAAATCAGTGTGAGCATAGTTTAAAGAGAGGCGGGTTACTTTACTCAGATACCAGTTAACGCCAACAGAGTATGAATTGGCTTTTGTGGCACTTTTATCGCGATCAGCAAATGTTGTGAAAGCAGCGTTATCAACATCAAGCGAAGCAATTCGTCCCACCAGTTCAACAGCGCCAAGAGAACCAGAGGCACGGTCAAAATCATTCGATGGTACTACACCTTTATAAGAGGCTTTTTCCCCCGTGAGGACATAGCCAGCAGCTAATTGCCAAGCATCATTCTTTAATTTAGTTCGAGAACCAGCCGCCAAACCGACATCGGTGTAGGAAACAATGTATTCACCCAATAAACTAAATCCTCCGTTGTAATAGGAAAATTGAGGGGATAGACGACTAACACGACCAGTCGACAAAACAGTATCTTTCCAGGCAAAAAATGTCTGCTGTCCGTCTGTTTTGTAGGACGACCCCACCTTGGCATTCGTGTCCTGCAAGCCATACGAACCGCCTAGGCCGAATGATAGACCCGCAAGGTCGGAACCTTCTTCGTTAATCCATGGCTGGAAGATGACTCGTGCCGCGATATCTTTGCCATCGTTCGCATCTTTTTGATCGGAATTATTACCTCCATCCTGGATACCATTAAAAACTCCGATGGCATAACTGATTGTTTTATTATTCAGTTCGCCGCCTAGCTGAACACCTAAATCGCGATTGGGGGCGATTTGTGAAACGAGCGATCGCTCGATGAAAAGAGCATTCGCATCACTTTGTAATTGTTCGAGACCGACGGGGGTTTTGAAACGTCCCACTTTAGCTTGTAACTCAGGAGAGTAATTCAACGTGACATTTGCATCCAATAAGGTTGTTGCCGAGGCGTTACCAAATTCACCAACCAATTGATAGTCGGTGGTTTTGTTTAACTTACCTTCGAGACCGATACGAGCCCGTCGAATGACAAAAGAATCGTTGTCGATGTTTCCATCTCCAAAGGCTCGGGCATCAACTTGGATGAGACCTCTTAAACGTAAAGATGAGGAGCCATCAGCTGAAGTTAAACTAAAGCCCTTATCCCCTGCCGTGACTTCGGCCCTTTGTATTGGACGCACCTTGGCATCAAGCTCAACGATGCGAGCTTTGAGAGCATCAATCTGCTCTTGCACCGAAGGACCCGAAGGCTCCGTTGCTAAAGCGGACGATGCCGAGAGAAGAAGAGCGAGCGAGAGTTTGGGTAGTTGTTTCATAAGAGTTTTTTAATGTTCATAACATTAGTAATGTTATAATGATTAGTAAACAAGAATGTTCTATGTCATAACTTAAGACATTAACAATAAATCACTTATGAGTATTTCAATGTCGCAAAAATAAACCAGATACTCGAACAAATGACCAGAAATGCAAAAGTATAGCCACCATAGCGAATCCACCCAGGAGACAAATAAGGCCCCATCAATTTAGGATTACTCGTAAATCTCACGAGGGGCCAACAAGCGAAGCCGAGTTGTAAACTCAGAATGACCTGACTCCAAAGAAGCAAAGAGAC
>RFOO01000245.1 GCA_009926645.1 bacterium
GCAGATTCTCTGGCAACCGGCAGATGAGGATGATGTTGTCGATCAATTCCTTTTTGAAATCACACGGGCACAGATTGATGTAGAAGACCTACTACGTTTTCCCGAAATAAAAAATAGCCTACAAGAAGCGGGTATCGAACTAAACGGGGTTATCGGTTTAGCTGATGTCAACATACAGCAGGGAGAAAAACTAGGGTGCGTCGATGGCGACATCACTTTCTCTGGTTTAAAAGCCATGGGCTTAAGCACTCAGGCAATCGCTCCACAACGCGATATGCCCCTAATGGCCCATTTCGATTACGACCCCCGTCGCACACCCTATGCTCTTTTACTTCGCGATTTACAGTTAGCCTCTGTCCGCGGCGAAGCCGACCTTTCCTTGGAAAAAAACGGTGCCTATAGTCTAAGATTGTTCGGCGAACTTCATCCTAGTTGCCTCGACCAAGTTCTCGGCGATTGGTGGGTTTCGCTATGGCATTATTTTGCCTTAACCAGTAATCCCTATGCAACCATTGATGTTTCAGGTCACTGGGGCGTTGAAGATGCTATCACGCAAGGTCGCGTGCGCTTAGATCAATTTCAGCTTTTTCAAACCCCCTTTCACTCCGTTGAAATCAGTGTCGATGCTAATCCCGATACAACTTATATCGGGATACACAAGTTAGCAGGGGCGAACCCTGAAGCCGATGGGTGGATGGACGGCTCCGCGATTTGGGATTGGCGAAAGCCTGTGGGAGAAAATGGACCCATCATTCAATTATCGGGTAATCTTCAGCCGTGGATTGTGGCCCATTGCGCCGATAAAAAAACGGGGGAATTTTTACGTGGCCTAAAACTACCTCGCCAAGCCAAACTCAATATTCGCGGAGTGCAAAAAGGGGAAGATCTCGCCATTGATGCTTCGCTGCTTTGCCCCTCTCGATTCCAAGCTTGGGGTGTAGAAAGTGAAAATCTAGAATTAAATCTGACCCAGAAAAATAAAATTTTAACCGTCGAATCGACCATGGGTTTGGCAAACGGAACAGCTCGTTTCAAATTGCGCGACGAGGAAAATCAGGATGCGGCCTTTGCCATCAATCTTTCCAACTGCGATTCTCGAATGCTGATTCCCCTCTTCGAGAGCTTCGCTACCTCTTCTGAAAATCCCAAAACTCTAACAATAAAAAAAGCCCCCAAAGAGTTAACTTTTCTCAATTTTAATTTTGAGGGAAAAATCAACCTCGAGAAACCCGAGTACATCCGAGGCTTAGGTAACTTTTCGCTACGAAACCCTGAACTGGAAAAAGTTCGTATACTCGGTGGACTCTCGGCTGTCCTTGAAGTGGTTGGCATTAATGCCACCACCTACAATCTTGTCCAAGCGACAGGGGACTTTGGTTGCCTCGAGGGCAAGGCCTACTTCCCCAACATCTTAATTTCGGGTCCGCAGTCATTCTTAGAAATGGCTGGGGAGGTCGACCTCGTGAACTCGAATTTAGACTTTGAAGGGGTGTTCTCTATACCCAAAAAAAGCGAATTTAACCCGCTTGAGGTCCTGAATGTGAACCGAATTCTCGCCGATCAGACCAGAGTCAACATCTACGGGCCCTTTTCCGCCCCTAAAACCCGCTCAATACCGTTAATATCATTTTTATTTAAGTCTCGATTAGGCAACAAGTTAGGTAAAATTCCCAGTGAATTATCGGAATGATGGTTGATTTATGGCCCCAAGCCATTGTATCTAAAAGGAAACCCCCTCTTGGAGGATACAACCTTGGACCTAAATAAGATTAAACAAGTCGTGGATTTAATGAAGAAGTCGGACCTATCCGAGTTCGAAATCCAGGACCAAGAATTTAAGCTGCGGATTAAGCGGGATGCCCATGGGCGTATCGCTTCTGCCCCTGCAACAGTGGCATCAGCCCCTGCCCCAGCCCCCGTGGCTCCTCAGGCAGTAGCAGCCCCTGTCGC
>RFOO01000246.1 GCA_009926645.1 bacterium
AACTTTGCCCTTAATTTAAAACCTGAAGATAAAACGCGGGAGGCTTTAGAAGTTTGGGCAAGCCTTTGGGCAGACGACAGCAAGGAACTCAAAGGCAAGTATTTTAACCTGCAAATTGCCTGTGCCCTCGTTTTTGACACACCACCATTCTATTTTCATATCGGCACCAACAATCCTTTTGAAATCCCGGTCCTCAATCGTTACCGTTTATTCCGTGAACTTGCGGAAGGAAATAAACTGCTCACCGACATCAAAACCCTACAACCCTATGAACTCATCTGGGTTGTTGCGAGTGCGGTTCCCGATGAAGAACTTCGGTGGGCACAAAGCCAAAGCACCTTAAGAAGTTTAGCCGATTGGGCTCCAGCCTACTCCATGATTAAATACCGCATGGATTTTGTGACCAAAGAAAAAACTAATTTGCCTCCTTCCGTCGAAAGTACTCTCAAAGAAATTTTAGAAATCGGCGGCATCTGTGTTCAACAAGGTCACTTCGCCGCATCGACCGCTAATGCTTTTGGCATTCCTGCAACCACCGTCACTGGCGAAGGCAATCGCGGTGGGCACCTTTGGTTTGCTTACATGCGCAAAGACCGAAGCTGGAACATGAATGCAGGACGCTACAATGATGGGTACGCATGCGGAAGTGTGAAAAATCCTCAAACCAATAAGACCATCGGCGAGTTTGAAGTTGAAATCCTAGGCGACGCACAACGGACCTCGGATCGCTTTAAAAAGAGTCAGCAATTACTCATCACGGCTAACGTCTATAAACAGAATCAGAATCTCAAAGCTGAGAAAGAGACTCTTTGGTTATCGATACAGGCTGCTAATCGACACCTCGAAGCTTGGCGTGCTTACGCCGAGCGATTAGAAGCCACCAAGACTGAAACCAAACCAGAAGAGTGGAAAGCCTTCGTCACTGAAATGCGACGAGCCTTTGACGAATGGCCAGATATGCGGGACTTGGCTGATGAAATGGAAGAAAAGTACCTCTTCCCCAGTATGAACAATGAGGAAATTTTCATGACTTGTAAGCGGGCCTACAATCGTCTTATCGCCGATAAAAAACGTAAAGGCGCCTACGATCGTACACGCTACGATATGATCGAAAAAGCCGTCGCACGTAATGCAGCGGTTTTACAGAAAAATCCGAAAGAAAACATGGAGCGCATTCATGTTCTTTACCACGATGCACTGGACGAGATTGCCGACAACCTTCCGACCTTTAAGCAAATTCTCAGTCAATACTATGACGCCGTTAAAAACGACCCCAAAGCCGTGGCCCAGTTTTTGGGAGAAATCGATCGCCTCTATAAACGTCGCATTGGCACTTCGGGCGATCTATTCCGACAGCGCGCAGTCCTCGAAACGCTTAAGTTTATCAATGAATACTTTATTCAATGCAAAGATACCTTGCGAAGTAAAAACATTGAAGTTGAAATTGCTAAACTCACCAAAAGCATTGAAGGTTTGAAATGAGCCGAGCGGAACGGATTTTACTTGGGGTTAATATCGACCACGCAGCGACTCTGCGACAAGCTCGCTATCGGGGAAATCATGAATCAATCCACGCCGAACCAAGCCCTCTGACCTTCGCTCAGGAAGCACTCGTTGCTGGTGCCGATGGCATCACCATCCATCTCCGCGAAGATCGTCGCCATATTCAAGAGGAAGACGTCTATGCCATCGCCAAACTTCCAGGCGTACGTTTAAATTTAGAAATGGCTTGTACCCCCGCAATGGTGGCTTTCGCCCATAAACTAAAACCTGCTGCGGTTTGTTTGGTCCCTGAATCGAGAGAAGAAATTACAACTGAAGGGGGTTTAGATGTTGTGAAGCATTTTCGCCGGGTTGAGGAAACGGTAAACTCACTCAAGCAAGCTGGATGCGAGGTATCACTCTTTATCGAAGCTAATACTAAACAAATTGAGGCAGCCCATTCGAC
>RFOO01000247.1 GCA_009926645.1 bacterium
CGCCCTCATCGGCATCGGAGCTGTCATTGGACTTTTTAGTTCTCGATTATAAAAATGAAAAAACACCTCGCTCTTCTTTTAGCACTTTTCGTGCTAACGACTCGTTAGGGGTTTACGCTTTGCCCTCGGTGAACTTCCAGGCGATACCACACCGAATCTCTCCACAGTCACTCCCGAAGCACACGTAAATCCACCTTTCCCCGGAACCAAAAATTAGTCGGTCTTATTTCCGCGAACCTAGTTTTTTGATTTCTCGAAATTCTTGAGCGGTCACCGGTGTCACTGAAAGGCGATTCCCAGGACGTAAAATCAGCAGAGACTTAAGGGCAGGGGATTGACGTAAATCTTCCAAGGAGACGAGTCGGCGAAAAGTCTCAACATAGCCAACCTCAACACAGCTCCATCGTGGGTTATCAGCGGTTGATTTAGCATCATAGTAATCCGATTTTTTATCAAACTGCGTCGGATCAGTAAACGCGGTTTGGGTCACCTCAGCTAATCCAACAATACCAGGCTCGGTACAATTGGAGTGATAGAATAAAACGACATCACCCTGTTTCGCTGCACGCATGAAATTGCGGGCTTGGTAATTGCGCACTCCCGTCCAAGGTTCGCGACGACGTTTTTGCAAGTCCGCTAAAGAGAACTCGTCAGGCTCAGATTTCATTAGCCAACACTGCATCGCCTCATAAGGGCACGCTGGGCGTTTTTGACAAGTCTCGAGGTGGACTCATTACTTGCGCTTTTATGATAGGCATTTGTAATCCACCCAATGCGCCTTCTGGATTCTCATTGTCACCCAGCCTCAGTTATCCGCTCGGGTAAATGGAATGCTTGGACGCAAGAAGCCAAAAATGCAGGCGTGGAAGGTATCGTGGCCATCGGGACCGACCTCGATGATTGGGCTCTCTATCGCCAATGCGCCGCTGAGAATCCTACATTCGTGAAGCATACGGTCGGACTTCACCCCTGCCACGTTACCGAAGGCTGGGAAGATGCCGTCGCTTCGCTGTCTCCTTTTTTCGCAGATCATCCTGCGCCCGCTGCACTCGGTGAAATCGGCCTCGATTATTTTCGTCTGCCCTCCGATGAAGAAGAAGCTGAACAATTGAAACAATGGCAACAAGCCGCGTTTCGACGTCAACTCGCACTGGCCTACCAACTCGGATGTCCCGTAGTCATTCACTCACGCCATGCTTTTGAAGATTGTGTGCAGGCTATCGACGAAAGTGGTGTAGATTGGCGTAAGGTCGTTTTCCATTGCTTTGTCGAAGGACCTGACGCGGTTCGCGAAATCAATCAACGCGGTGGACGTGCCTCGTTCACAGGTATCATCACCTATCCAAAATCTGCCGATATCTGCGCTGCTCTCAAAGCCCAAGGATTGGCTCGTTTGATGTTGGAAACCGACGCACCTTATTTGGCGCCCAATACGAAACGCGGACAAGAGAACACACCAGCCTACCTACCAGAAATCGCCGAAAAAGCGGCAGAAATTCTCGGTCTACCGGCGGATGAGATTGCGGAAGTCGCCACACGAAATGCACGACATTTCTTTGGATTTTAGAAACACAATCGTAACGCAAACGAAGCGAATTTTGCAAATCTGTCACTTATGATACTTTGCAATGACAAAACCGCGTCGAGGTGCCAATGTCGCTGACCTACGTTCAGCTTTAGGGCCTTTGGCCTGGGCTGAACCACTGCTGGATCGCTTTTTTAATGCGAAAGAATTCGATGAGTTCTTAGAACGCATTCTCGCTGCAGGTCGCTCAGACTTTTTCACCTCAGCCAAAGAACAAGCACAACTTTCCAGTTCGTGGAGTGATGAATGTCTTGCCCGCATTCCTCGACAAGGTCCACTCATCGTCATGTCCAATCACCCGCATGGACTAGCGGATGGTATTGTGGCGATGGACTTTTTATTGCGTGCACGC
>RFOO01000248.1 GCA_009926645.1 bacterium
GATATAGGGAAATCATTAACCTAACGATAGAATAAAAACTCAATTTTAATTGATTTACCCTTGGCTTTTGCCCTGCCAACGCCCCCAAAGTGACAGGGGAAGGAGACGTTGAGAGCCCTCCTGTCGCAGAGCCAATTCACCGATATCGATTTTGCCACCGAGACCTTGGGTGCTTTCTTCCAATAGATTATGGCATAAAATGGACGAGGCATCGATGGTATAAACAGTTAGAAGGACAAACTTGGCTTGAGTTGAGAGAAGTTCTCGGCAGGCACGCAACAGGGGTGCCAAATCTCGTTCCACTTTCCAGAATTCGCCAGAGGGTCCCCGACCAAATGCAGGAGGATCCAATAAAATAGCTTCATACTGGTTGCCGCGTTTAATCTCACGTTTCACAAAAGTTGGAGCATCTTCGATGATCCATCGAATAGGCTCCTGATTCATGCCAGAGATCTCTTGGTTGCGCCGACCCCAAGCAACCGCTGGCTTGGAGGCATCAACATGCGTTACACTCCAGCCTGCTTGGGCGGCAACCAAAGAGGCCACTCCTGTGTAGCCAAACAAATTGAGTAATCGAGGACGTGGGGTGGCGGTGGTTTTTTGTTCCGCGAGCCATTTCCAATGAGGTGATTGCTCTGCAAAAACTCCAAATTGCTTCGAGTTGTCCATGAACCGAAGTTGCAACTTCAACTTTCCTAGGTGTGTTTCCCAGTCGCGGGGACAATGAGCATTAAGCTTCCAGCGGCCTTCTCGACCGCCTTCTTCATGCACCGCTACCGCTTTACTCCATTCGGAAGGAGGGAGACTCTTTTTCCACCAGGCCTTGGGCTCGCTTCGCACCATGCGTACTCCCCCAATCTCTTCGAGTTTCAGGCCGTCACCCGAATCTAAAAGACGATGGTTTTCCCAATCGCTGACTAAAACTTTGATATCCACAACGTCAATGTGAGCCATAGTCGGCTCGGAGTGAAGCCCGCTTTTGCTCGCCAACGATTTCTTTGCCCTCATCAATCTTTGTCGATGTATCGTTTGCTCGCCAGTGCACGATGGGAGACCATGGTTTCGGGTCTTGTTGCCTTTACCCACGATTGGCATTACGACTCTCCACCTAAACTTGAGTTAAGTCCACCCGCAGAACTCATTTTTATCGAACGAGCCGATGTAAGAGCTTGGGCGACACGTTCGGGATATTGGATTGAAGAGGGTAGAGTACATTTTTTCTTATGGAAACCTCTATGCCCAGAAGCCTCGCCTGAGTCTCTCTGTGTTGTCGGCCCTTTTAATCAATGGGGTCAAGTGGCTGACATGGAGGAGTGGTCATTGCACCCTGTTTGTTTACTTGGTGCGGAGGGTTATGAACTCAGTTTGCCTCTGGAAAAAGTGATGCAAGGAGCTCTGACGATGCCTTTTAAATTTTATCGTAAAGATGGACGATGGTTAGAACCACCGCATGATGCCGACAATATTGAACGGGACGAACATGGTAATCGTAATCTTCTTCTTAGTTTAGATCGTACTCATCAGCATGTCTTTCGTTTTCGTGCGGCCAATGCAGATCCCACTCTCCGCCCGGTAAGACTATTGTATGAGCGTGAGGACTTGGTGGAGTTTTGTGAAATCTTAGCCTCAGATCCCCTCGATGTTTTGGAGCCACCAGGTCCGTTTGGGTCTACGGTTGCACAAGGAGTCACCACTTTTCGCGTTTTTGCACCACGGGCCAAATCAGTTCTACTTAGCTATTGGAATCATCCACAGATTGATCCTTCGGCATCCGCACAGGTTTTGGAATTAAAACCAGAGGGTCAGGGTGCATGGGTCGCTATCGTACAAAAAGATTTATCTCACTATTGTTATCAATTTATCATCGATGGGAAGGAGTTGGCTGATCCATGGGCACGAAAAATGGCTCA
>RFOO01000249.1 GCA_009926645.1 bacterium
GGATTTTCGCTGGTTTCCCCAGACTTTTTTTACGTTTTTTTAAGAAGGCACACAGGCTACCGCTCGTGCCGGGGGTTGCGGAACGTGGGAAAAATTTGACTGTCGCGCCGTGTAATCGGCAGAAAGTTAATCAGCCTTGGGTGGAGGCAGTAAAAGTTCCGAAAGTTCTAGCGCCCGGCTGTTCCATTGCTGCAGTCTTGTAATGCGCTCGATGACCTCGGAACTCACTCCGCTGGATCGACTCGCTTGGAGTACCGCTTGCAGAAGTGGTTTCGATTTTTCTAAACTGGGAAGAAATTGACTGCGTAAAAGATTCACCAGCGAAACGGCCAGAGATGGTGTCGGCCGCCAATGCTCACGTCGCGAACCTGCTAGTTTCGTCGATAAAATCATACCCTGTGAGCGAAGAAATCTTAGTCCTTGGCTGACCGATCCTTTACTCATCATTAATCGCCCTTGAATCGTATCGAAATCGATGGGTTTCGCAGAAAGATAAAGCAAAGCGTAAATCTCTGCGACGGAGCGTTGAATACCTAAAATAGAAGCCATCTGAACGAAATATTCAGCGAGCTCTCGCTCATGCGGGGCGAGAGGAGAGTGAGCCACTTTGGTGGCAGATTTTTTAGAAACTTTTCCTGATGGGGGCTTCATCGGGGCCTAGTGGGGTGACCAGATATTCACATTTCAATAAATTTTGAACCTAGGCAACAGGGAAATCGAGGTTATCTGTCAAAAATTTGTAAAAATGATAATCTGCTTAGCTATGTTATGCAAAAAGACCTCATTGCCTCCTTTTTAGAAGCTCATTGAGATCCTATTAAACTATCCACCGTGGCGCCCCCTTGGGGATTCGAACCCCAGTTACCTCAGTGAAAACGAGGTGTCCTGGACCGGGCTAGACGAAGGGGGCATCCGGTGGAGAGTCGGAACTTACCTGCCCCACCCCCTTGGTCAAGTATTTTGAAAAACTGGTAAAAGCTTAAGTTAAAGCAAAGGATAAGACAGGTCGGCGTAACTGATCTTAGCGTCCAAACAGAGTCTGGTTTTCAATGGGGTCCGTGGGCTGACCGCGTTGTCTTAAATGCGCATTCTTAGCCAACACATACCCTCCCCAGGCAGCCGAACCGATGAAGACCAAGAGGAAAAGCACAATGACCCATTTAGGCGTTGGGGTTGGCGAAGTGGGCTCAGGCATTTTGTCAGGGATAGTCTTTTTAATGCGCTTGGCAATCGGAACAAGAAATTGTAGAAAGAAGACATGCACCGTTTACCCCTCGGTCGCGTCGTTGTCGCCTTATTCTCACTTCGTGCCCTATGAGCCCGAAAATGAAACCATTGATTGTTATTGTGCAAGAGGATCGCGGTCTTGCTGCCACCCTCTCGCAGCAATTGGAAAGTCATGGCTTTGCCACGCAAACGTTTCATAAGGCAGCTACAGCAAAAAAGTTTGTTGAGGATCATTTTGTACACTGCGTCGTGATTGATCCGGCTTTATCGGATAGCACTGGCTTACAACTCCTAGAAAATTTACGAGCGAGTGGGAATACGACCGCTGTTCTATTCCTTGCAGCTCCCGCTGAGCCGATTCTCATTGCCCAAACACTCAATGCAGGGGCGGATGATTTTATTATAAAACCATACCATCTCGAAGAATTGGTCGCACGAATCAATGCTGTGTTAAGACGAAGCGAAACCGCGGGCGACCGCCGTCTCACACGCAATGTTGATTTAACCATCGGCGCATTCTCTTTCAACGGAGCCGAAGTTCATCCCGAGAGACTCGAACTCATTTTCCATGGAAATCGAAAATGCAAGTTGGGTCGAAAAGAGCTGGGCATTCTTTACCATCTCCATGCCAACCCCGGCGTCATTATCAGCCGTCAAAGTTTAATTCATGC
>RFOO01000250.1 GCA_009926645.1 bacterium
AGTCCCTTGGTTATTGGGATTGGTGAAGGCGAGTGTTTAGTGGCGTCGGATCCTTCCGCTTTGGTGGCACACACTCAGCGCGTTATTTACCTCGATGATGGAGATGTTGCAGTGATTACACCTGATTTGGTGGATATACGGAATTTGGATGATGAGCCCATTGAGCGGAATGTTTCTGAATTAGGTCTCGATGTTGGTGCTGTTGAAAAAGGTGGTTATGAGCACTTCATGTTGAAGGAAATTTTTGAACAGCCTGAGACTGTGCGTAATGCCTTGCGTGGGCGGATTGATTTGAAGGAAGGCACTGCCATTTTATCGGGCATGAATGCGACTCCGGCGGAATTGGCGGAGATTGCGCGTATTATTGTCGTAGGTTGTGGCACCTCTTTGCATGCCGGCATGGTGGGAGAGTTTGCCTTTGAAGATGTGGCGGGGATTTCGACTGAGGTGCAGCAGGCGGCCGAGTTTCGTTATCGGAATCCTATTGTTGATCGGAACGACATGGTTATTGCCATTTCTCAGTCTGGTGAGACTGCAGACACCTTAGCGGCGATTCGCAAAGCGAAGGAGAAGGGTACAAAAGTTTTTGGACTCGTGAATGTGGTGGGTTCGGCGATTGCCCGTGAGGCAGGCCGAGGGGTGTTTATTCATGCTGGGCCTGAGATATCGGTTGCTTCGACTAAGGCGTTTACCGGACAGGTGGCCGTGTTGCTTTTGATGGCACTAAAGCTTGGTCGCACCCGTCGACTTTCCAATGAGGACAGCATGAAGTTGGCTCAGGAGATTAATCGTTTGCCTGAGTTGGTGGAGTTTGTGTTAAAGCAGAACGATGCCATTGCGAAGGTGGCTGAGCGTATGGCTCAGTCGGATCATGCATTCTTCTTGGGGAGAGGTCCGATGCATCCCGTCGCTTTGGAGGGTGCCTTGAAGTTGAAGGAAATTTCTTATGTGCATGCCGAGGGGTATCATGCGGCTGAGATGAAGCATGGTCCGATTGCTCTTTTAACCCCTGGCGTGCCGGTGGTTGTGTTGGCTAATCACTCTCCCGTGTTGGACAAAGTCTGGAGTAATGCTGAGGAGTGTAAGGCTCGTGGAGCGCGTATCATTGCGGTTGTGACTGAAGGTGAGCCTAAGACTGATTTGGCGGATGACACCATTGTCTTACCTCCGTGTAGTCCGTTAGTGGCGACTATTCCTGCCGCTGTGGCATTACAGTTGCTCGCTTATCATGTGGCGCGTTTGCGTGGATGTTCGATTGATCAACCGCGCAATTTAGCGAAGTCCGTCACCGTCGAATAGAGGATTTTTCTAGGGTAAACACCCTAGGTGTGAGACATTGCGTGGGGCTATCTGGCTCCGTGCGATGGGCTCGTGAAAACACTGCGTTTGATTTCCTGTGATTCGTGTCGGTCGGCTAAGAGACTGCGTGAATTTTATGCCGTTACCTTGGATGGGGATTTACATCCTTGGTGTAAAGATTGTGTGAAGCGAGCCATGGAGAGGAAGGCCCGAGGGCGGCATGGGGTGAAGCAAGCGAAGACGCGGGTATGTTCGCAGTGTGAGCAGACCTTTCCATTGGCTTCCTTTCATTTCATTAAGGCTACGGGAGTTCGTCACAGTTATTGTCGGGCCTGTCATGCGGCATATATGGCCTTACGCTATACCCGTTTGAAGGGGAAGAGCCTTAAAAGCACCGCTGGTGGCCGGACGGGGACTTGAACCCCGAACCAATTGATTAAGAGTCAACTGCTCTACCATTGAGCTATCCGGCCAATCAGCGGAATAGGAAGGAGTGCGTGGTGGTGGACTTTTTTCAAGCGAATAAAAGTCGAAGTCAGGGGAGGAATTTCGTTCGAAGTGGCCAGACGGGGACTCGAACCCCGAACCAATTGATTAA
>RFOO01000026.1 GCA_009926645.1 bacterium
ACCGCTTTCCGTTCCACCAGTAAATCAACGGTTAAGAAGAACCTCATGATTTTCGTGACCGCTAATCTGGTTTCCCCTGGTGGCTCGACCCAACGCAATAACTTCCCTGGAATGCGTGCAGGTTCGACCTTCTCGAACCCCGTCATCATCTCCCCAGGTGGTGCGGTTTATCGTGAGCCAATCGAGGCGACAGAAGCTCCCTCGGGTTCAACGAACTCGGGTCAGTAAATTAGAAAATTAAGTTAAAGCAAATCAGCCCACCAAAAGGTGGGCTGATTTTTTTCTCGAACCACGGTCGGTGCGTGCAAGACTTGTTCAGTGCGATGGTTATTGATCGATGGATTTAATCTCGTCTTTCGCAGTCATTTTGCGATGGAGCGCTCCAACCTGCGCCGAAAGCACGATCAATTTCCTACTGGTGCCTTACATGGCTGGATGAAGTCGCTGCAAGATTTGCGAGATAACGAAAAGCCAGATCGAGCGGTGGTGTTCTTTGATTTAGGTGGATCGGAGCGACATCTATCTGTGTTGCCAGATTACAAGGCACAACGCGATGAGACTCCTGAAGATATCGTTTTACAACTGCCTGAAATCAAACGTTTGACCTCACTGCTTGGTTTTCAGGTTGTGGAGAAGCATGGGGTCGAGGCCGATGACTTGATTGCGACGGCAGTTCACCACTTATCCGCTAAAGGCGACGAGTGTATTATTGTGAGTGCTGATAAAGATTTTGGACAATGTGTGGGAGGAAATGTGCTCCAACTAACACCACCTCCGACTGCCAATCCAGCTTTGGGCTGGCGCAAGTTAGACGCGATGGGTGTGGAAGAGAAGTTTGGCGTACCTCCAGCGTTGATTGCCGATTATTTGGCTTTGATTGGCGACCAATCGGATAACATTCCTGGAATCAAGGGCGTTGGTCCTAAGACGGCGGTAAAATGGCTAAAAGAGCATGGTAGCCTAGAGGCTATTTTAGCGGCCGCTGATCGCATCGAGCCGGCACGTTTTTCAGAGTCAATTAAGACCGAAGCTGAACGTATTAGAGCGAACTTATCTCTGGTTCGCTTTCAGACCCATTTTGGTTTCGCGGTTGATGAATTGCCCAAAGAAGATGTTTCAGCTGTCATAGATTTTCTTTCGAGCATGGAAATGCACGCTACGCTTCGGCGTTACAAAGAGAGGCATGGATTGGCCACGACTGATGAAGTGAAGCCTGTCGAACGTCGTTCGCCTCCCTCAGCAACGCAGGGAGAACTTTTTTAAAGAAAAAGCCCGCCGAAATGGCGGGCCTTAACTTTAGTCTAGAGTAAGACTTTAGTCCTTTTTTGCCTTGGCTGTTTCGGTTTTAGATTTTTCCTTATCAGGCGAACTGCCAGAGGCCTGCTGTTTGCTTTGCAGGTATTTTTCTAGTTCTTCTTTGGTTAGAGCCACCCAGAAGTCCCCCATTAAGGGTTCAAAAATGATATTATTGGTGAAGATTCCATAGGTCTTGCCGATAAAATCAGCGTTTGTTTTGAGAGACTCGGTTACTTTCTCAATTTCCTCTTGGATTTTCTTTTTGGCTTCGGGGTCATTCGTCGATTGCTCGGCTGCACGTAATTGTATGAGGCTGTTTTGCTGTGCTTGCACAATTTGAACATTGCGCTCGAGCACAGGAATCTGCCCGCCAGTTACGGTTGAGAGTAGGACCATTTTGCTGTTACCGCGGGCAAAAATATCTGACTCTTTGAAGTTGGGATTTTTACGTACCTGATCAATTTGCTCGTCGGTGACAGGGGAGAGCAAATGGATGGAGGTGTTTTGTATAAAATGGGGACGAATAGCGACGTGATCGGCTTTAAACTTATAAACTTTTTCGAAGACAGCGTCTTTTTGATTAAAATCGCGAAGTTCAGTTTCGCGTGCCTTAGTCAGGGCGTCTTTTTCCGAGGCTGTCATCGCTTCTTGAATGCGTTGAGCTAGATGTAAGATGCGGTGTGCTTGTTCTACCATGATGCGAAGATCATTGGTGAATCGGGCCAAGGTATCTTGGGCTGAGATAGAAAGGTATTTATAAAATACCTTGCCATCGATTTGCATCAAGTTGGGGTCAACCTCTGTGGCCGAGGTAGAGGCGGGGGACTTAGTCTCGGTGGTCATGGAGATTATTTTTTCTCAGGGGTTGCTTCTGACTTGGAGTCTTTGGGCTGAACTTTTTCGTCTAAGCTCTTTTTCTCTTCGTCGCTAAGTAAGGTATAAAGTTTCGCTTCCGTGGTTTGAATAGTGAATTCGTTAGGCATTTCGAAGCCACGGGTTTTTTGGAATTCCTCTAAACTCTTGTTCACTTCGCTCTGCGTGTTCTTGATTGCTTCTTCGATTTTCTTTTTGTCTTCGTCTTTTGTAAACCGTGGTTGGGCATCGATGAGTTGCTGCAGGGCGCGTTTGGTTTCTAAGACTCGACCAACTTGCATTTTAAAGGTTTCAACTTCGGCTGGGCCTTTAATGCTATCACGAATTTGGAATTTTTTGTTTTCCCCAAGGGTAACCACGCTATCGGCTTTGAAATCTTTGGCGCTAGAGAGCTTTTTGTAATCTTCGTCTGAAAGAGCGGTCAGGACCCGAACTGCGGTGGGCACAATGATGTATTGGCGTGTCAGGTCGAAATTGTATGTTTTTGCCATCTTGCTGTTGTTCTCGGTGAGCTTGGCAAGTTGGGCCTCAAGTTGCTTTCCACGGGCCTCTTTTTCGGGTGTGGTAATCGCAATATCGGCTAATTGCTTGGTAAGTTCGGCCTGCTTGCGTTCGGCGGTAATGGCCTGGGTGTCTTTTTCAAAGGCAACAAACTCTTCGGCTGAAGTGATTAGTTTAACCAAGACAAAACGTCGCCCGTCGGCATCGAGAACTTCGACCTGAATTGATTTAGGCGCCTCACTTGTGGCAGGGGTGGCTGGTTTAGGGTCAGCCGCCTGACTCACGATGGATAGCAATGAACTGACCAACAAGAGAAGTTTCTTCATGGTTAGATTTAATGGGGTTTTTAAACTTAGTGAATGACCTCCTTTGAGATCTCAAGCTGGGCCACTTTCCTCTGTAGACTTTCATCTGCCAGAACTGCTTGAACCTTGGGATGAGAAATAAAATCACTTAAGTTATTGTCATTCAATAGTTTAATAACATATTCATCCTCAATTGCCGCTTTGAGAGAGGGGTGGCGACTGATTTCAGTCATTTTAGGGTTTTTCATTAACTTAGCCCGGGCTTCAGGCGATTGGGCGATAGAGCGGATGCCTTGAATGAGTCGCTGGGTTCGTTCGGGGAGAGGGGACCACTTTTTAATCCAAGCAGTGTATGGGGTCTCGGCTAAATCATTGCGCAGGGAGACAATCCAGTTCGGATGGGGTTTTTTTGTTGGCTCCCAGAGTTCGATAACCGCAGCCAAGGTAGCAGTTAGTAGAAAAAGAATCGAAAAATAAAGCATGCCCGTCCAGCAGCCCACAATGGATCCGAAGATAGGACTCTCGGCCTCTTCGCTCTTAGGAGATTTTTTCCCCAGCCACCAAATGACACCATAAAGAAAAAGTCCAGAGACACAGCCTAGAAAAAGGCTGCCGACAAAACCGCGAAGTAACCAAGGGAAAGAAGTTTCTTCGAGAATCCAAAAACCGAATTCGCGTCCATACATCCAACCTAGAAGTAAACCTGCCGTGAGTGAAAATGGACCAGCACATTGCCGAAGGGGTCCGCGTTGAAAGCCCCGCCAAGCCCCGCGAATCATTAACCAAAGAAAAAATAGCCCAGCGAGAATAAGAGTCCAGGGGGTAGAGGTAGGAAAATTATCCATCTTTATGTCTCGTCAATGAGACGGCAGATTTCGGTTTTTTTCTGTTCAATTTTTTCGGTTAATTTGAATTGCACCCACGCACGATGTAAATTCTGACCGGGCTGTTGAACTTTAAAGTAAACATCTCCCTCAAGATGATCGATCAAGAAGCGTAAGCCTAATTCTAGAGTCATGGTGTGTATTCCGCTCCACAAGAAAGGCTTAATCGAGTTAAGATTTGTTTCGGTGGCCGAGGCCGAATAGCCCCTGTAAAAGGCTTGAAAAAGTTCGCAGTCGAAGTCGATAAGTTCGACGTCCGTGCTCTCTTCGCCCGCAGGGTTGCAGATAGAACGGGCCGCATCGCCAAAATCATGAGGGGTGAGCCCTGGCTGCACAGTATCGAGGTCAATCAGACAAACCCCTTTGCCTGTTAGAATATCAATCATGACATTCCCTAACTTTGGGTCGCCATGTGTAATGCTTGTTTTAAGTTCACCTCGCACGTTTGCTTTTTCGAGGGTATCTAAGGAGTGCGCACGTCTTTGGATAAATTCAATCGCTTTGCGAGTGGCGAGAGACGTCTTACTTGTTTCTTCGGCTGTGGTTGAATTTAAAACGTCTTGGAATTTTTTGAGATAAGCCGAAGTGTGGTGGAAGCCAGGAAGTGTTATCTGCATCTTGCTCGTCGAGAGATTATCAACAAGAGTGTGAAATTCTCCCAGAACGGATCCAGCCTCATGCGCATGTTCGAGGCTTTGCACCACTTCAAAAGTATGCGCGCCCTCAACAAAAGTCAGAGCTCGCCAGAGATTACCTCCTGGTTCGAGAATGTAATCTTCCCCCGTTTTAGTTTTAATGATTTCAGGAAAGCGCCAATGCGATTGCCCAACCTCGCTGAGTTGTTGGTAAAAATGTGTGTTGAGTTCACGTAGGTTGTGCATGATGCGTTCAGGCTGAGGAAAAACCTCCCGCCGAATTTCTTGAATAATAATGCGCTGCTCATCCATCCCATCGCGAAAAACTCCTAAATACGTATGATTGATGTTTCCTGCACCAAAAGGTCGCATCGTGAGTAGCCTTCCTGGGACAGCAAACTGGGATGCAATGAAGTCGGCACGCATAAGCTATCCCCTAAATTGGGGTCGATTTTTGAGGTGGCGAGGGGATTTCTGCCTCGCCAAGGCTTGATTTTAATTTTTCGGAGCTCATGGTTTTTAGTCCCTTGCGACGCCACCTTAGCTCAGCTGGTAGAGCATCTCATTCGTAATGAGAATGTCGCCGGTTCAAATCCGGCAGGTGGCTCCATCGCAGAGGAAAGTTGCCCCTTTATTTGCCTATCTACCTTAAACTGTCTTCTTCAAATGATGAGCCGACGCATCAAACCCCCCGCCCTAAGTCGCGACCTTTCCCGTCGTTACGATAAGAGCTTCAAGGCTGACGATGCCTATCGCGCCACTCTGCCAGATATGCAAAATAAGGATGCTTCGCAAATTCATGGTGCGAATGTGCCCATTCAGCATGTCGGGATTTCGGGTTTTCGTTTGCCGATGTTGGTTAACTCGCGCGACGGCAAGCCTGTGCCCTTAGAGTGTACAATCACGGGATCCGTTTCCCTCGCAGCCGATCGCAAGGGGATTAATATGTCCCGTATTATGCGCACCTTTTACGAATTTAAGGATCGGGTGTTATCGCATGAGTTGCTCGAGGAGATTTTACTTCGCTATAAAAAAGATCTCGAATGCAGTCGGGCCCGTATTCTCGTTGAAATGCGCTATCCGCTATTGCGTCCCTCGTTGCGTTCAGGTCTAGAGGGATGGCAGTATTATCGCGTTATTCTCGAGGGTACAATTGATGACCTGGATCGTCTTCGTCGCTATGTTCATTTCGATTTCGTTTATTCCTCGGCCTGTCCTTGTTCGGCGGAACTGACCGAGCACGCTCGCGAGGAGCGTGATGTCTACGGCATCCCTCACTCTCAACGTTCGAAGGCACGAGTAGTAGCCGAGGTTTCTCCTGGTAAATCTCTCTTTGTTGAAGACATGCAGGAGTTGTGTTTGGCGGCTCTGCAAACGGAAACTCAAGTGATGGTGAAGCGCGAAGATGAACAAGCTTTTGCTGAACTGAATGGAGCCTATTCCAAGTTCGTCGAAGATGCCGCCCGCCTTGTTTATGAACAGTTTGATCGCGATTTGCGCATCCGCGATTTCGTCATCGCCTGTTCCCATTTGGAGTCCTTACACTCACACGATGCCGTCTCGGTTATCAACAAGGGATTACCCGGTGGGCTTTCGGCTGATTTTGCCCAATTTAGAGACCTGATTTGCTAACTCTCTGTCGGCTTGCCCACTCCCTGGGAGCCGTCTAGGTTTTCCAGAACGAGGGGGTAGCTCAGTTGGATTAGAGCAGCAGCCTTCTAAGCTGCGGGTCGAGGGTTCGAGTCCCTCCCTCCTCGCCATTTTAGATAAAAATTTTAAGACGACTTGCTCGAATTCCGATAAACTCCTAGAGAGTTGTTATGCAAATACACGTAGCTCGGAATTCCACTCCTTTGGGTGTCTACAGTCAGGACGAGGTGGTTGATGCCTTAAACAATGGCCAACTATTGCTGACGGATTTGGCTTGGCGTGAGGGTATGTCAACCTGGGTTCCGCTCGCTGACTGGTCAGAATTTAAGTCCGTCATCACTGCTTCGCCGTTTATCTCTTCCGCCTCAGGATTGGATGCAGCAGGCACTACCGTTCCTTGGGAAAAAACCAAATCTCTCGGAATGTTTTGGGCGACAATTAAAGGAGCGATTGTGGATCCCAAGCAAACTTTCGCCGCTGGGAGATTTAAATTCTCCGATTACATTCTTTTTTCCTATCTCGGAGTTTTGTTCTATCTTCCTTTTGCCCTTTATGGTCAGTGGCAAAGCCCTCACCTCAATCAGCAGATTGCTGACTTACTAAGGAGTTTTAATAATCCAGCCCTCGATTCGGCGATACAAGGTTTACTGGAATCAGCAGAGCAACCCGTTTATTACGGCATCGTTGGCTTTTTGTGCTTAGCTGTGATTTATCCATTTATTTTAGCCGCAGGTGGGTTCTTGCAATGGTTGGGGCTTAAAATTTTGCGGCAAAAAGTCTCCATCGAGCAATCGATGGTTTCTTCCATTGTTGGAGTTGCGGTTGCCAATCTTTGCTTTGCTCCCTTTGTGCTAACGATGAGTGTCGCATGGCTTTATCTTGCACTCGTTGTTTTGCTTTGGATACCTCTTTTAATTCTTCAGTGTCGTGCTTCGGCTGCGGTGATAAAAGTTAGTCCGGGAATTTTGTTTTCTTCTTGGATAATTCTCGGCCTAATTTTCTGTCTGTGCTGCTGCTGTTTTATTGGATCACTCGGCTTTCTTTTTCGTTAATTTCCCCCACCGTTGATCAAGTTTGTTCGCAGACCTGCTTATCCTGGTGAATTTAACCATGAGTTCATTTGGCCCCTGTTTTTTGTTGGGGGAGTTATTTTTGCGACAGGTTTTTTTGCCTTCGGCGGGGAAACGCCCGACTGCCTTTTTCACCATTTAACAGGTTTGCCCTGTTTAGGCTGTGGAGGGACGCGTTGTGCGCGAAGCCTTGTCCAGGGTCATTTCTGGCAAGCATTCAAAATGCATCCGGGCTTTTTCCTTTTTTGTCTGCTGGCGTGTTTATGGACTATTTATTCAATCTTTTTTTGGCTAGGACGTGATACTAGACGGCTGCGATTTTATATCGTCGAGCGTTATCGGCAGCTTTGGTTAATTCTAGGCTTATTTAGTATAGCCCTGCATTGGGCTTGGCAGTGTTATTACCTTACTCGTTGAGATGCGTTTTCTTATCAAAGTTCTCAGTTGGTTTTTGCTCGGCATCGCTCTTTCTTTAGTAGCGCTTTTGGCTATTTACTGGTTAGTTGAGCGCCCGCAGAAAATCGCCATCGAGCAGCAGGCGCTGAATGTCATCGACCAGGTGCGAGAAGATGGTACCACGCCAGATAAAGTCATCGCGGCTCTCGATCGTTTCGCAGATAAAACAGAGGTCATCAAAGGTGATATTGTTCCTGCTCCACTTCCCGCAGTGAATGCTGTTGCCCCTTACGGTGAGCCCACGGACCACTTTGGTTTAAAGCATTTAGTGAACCGAGGTTATTCGGTTGGCTACGATGATCGTTTGCCCTCTCCGCGTTGGTCTTCCTATCGCGTGTTTCCTCATCAAGGTGGGCGATTGCCCCGTCCGCCTACTTTTTATGTGGATGAGCGCACAGAGGCGTGCGTGAGTACTGCTGAGTATACTCGGTCTGGCTATGATCGGGGACATCTAGCTCCGAACTATGCGATTTCGGTTTGTTATGGAGCCGAGGCTCAGAAAGAAACTTTTCTACTCTCCAATATTGTTCCGCAGTTACATGCCTTAAACGCGGGACTTTGGAAAGACATCGAAGCCCGCATCATCCATCGTTATGTTGAACGCTATGGTGAAGTCTGGGTGCAGGTTGGGCCTATTTATTCCCAGAACCCTTCCCCTAAAATGGGACGTATTCCTGTACCAGATGCTTTCTGGATGGTGATATCCGAATACGAACATCAGCAGAATGGAATTCGGGCCATTGCCTTTTTAGTTCCCCATGAAGAAAAGTGGCGAGATCGTGAACTCACGCGTTACGTCGTTAGTATTCGTAAAATTGAGTCACTTACCGGACTCGATTTTTTCCCTCAACTTCCCGTCGCGACGCAGAATCAATTAGAGCTAAATCCTGCGCCACGTGCGTGGTGAAACTTTTCGGGCTTTCTGCAAATCACTGGCTTGGATGAGTACTACGCAATCCATTCCGTCAGCAGTGCTGAGCCAAAGCATCGGGAGTTTAGGCCACGCTTTTTCCATTTTTTTCCTCAGTCCTCCAACCTCGATAACTAAAATCCCTTGGGGTTGTAGAAGAGAAGTGACTTGAGTTAAGAGTTTGCGAATGACATCGAGTCCATCTTTGCCAGAGACAAGTGATTGTTTTGGTTCTTTTTTAAACTCTGCTGGAAGCCGTCGGTAAATCCCCTCTGGTTCATAAGGTGGGTTACTGATAATCAGATCATAACGAGGTCCACCTTTAAGGGCGGTCATGGTGTCGGTATGATGAAGTTTAATTCTTTTCTGAAGTCTGTGCTTAGCGACGTTGATTTGTGCGACCGCTAGGGCGTCGCGAGACAAATCGGTCGC
>RFOO01000251.1 GCA_009926645.1 bacterium
GACTCCTTTACCGCGATAAACATTAACGCGGAATCGAGCTTTCTTGCGGAAAGAAAAACCAAAATCGCAACCACCATCGCGCTTCAGTCGCTCGATGTGATCCGGTGGCGTGATTGCCTGAACTAAATCCTGTGTGTCCTCAGCCGTAAGAAGCGGTCCTTCAATCGACACCACACTACCACTCACACGTAAACTAGGAGGACGCCCCACGTGGATGTGCAAGTCCGAGGCGCCATTTTCAATCATTGCTTCGAGCAACTGGTTTATGTCGTAGGCCATAGTAAATTAAATTGCATCATCAGCGACAGTAGCGCCCATAACCTCTTCGATGGTGGTCATTCCAGAGGCGACTTTTCGTTGTCCGTCTTCGCGCATCGTACGCATACCCGCTTCACGGGCTTTACGACGGAGGGTGACCAAAGTGGCACCAGAATAGATGAGCTCTTGAATCTCTTCAGTGATTACAAAAAGTTCAAACACGCCGCGACGTCCTTTATAACCACGCTCATTACACTTCGGACAGCCAGCCCCTTTCATCGGCGTTGCGCCCGCTAAATCTTTTTCCGTCATCCCAATCGAATAAAGTTCTTTGACGGTGGGCTTATAAGGCTGGGCACAGTTTTGACAAACACGGCGCACCAAACGTTGGGCAAGGGCTCCTCGTAATGCAGCAGACACTAAGAATGGCTTAACCCCAATGTCCACCAGACGGGTAACTGCGCTAACAGAATCGTTGGTGTGTAAGGTAGAAAATACCATGTGACCCGTAAGCGCAGCGTTAATCGCAATTTCGGCGGTTTCTAAATCTCGAATTTCCCCAATCATCACGATATTAGGAGCTTGTCGCAACATGGCGCGAAGTGCGGCAGCGAAAGTCATACCCACATCGCGCTTCACCTGAACCTGGTTGATTCCCGCCATCTGGTATTCAACCGGATCCTCAACGGTAATGATTTTCCGGTCGGGCTTGTTGATGTAGTTAAGCGCAGAATAAAGCGTGGTGGACTTTCCTGAACCAGTAGGACCCGTAACCAAGAAAACACCATCTGCACCCGTAATTAAACTTTGGAACTTTGCTTGGTCATCCGCAAAGAAGCCCAACTCAGGTAAACCCAACTTAAGACCCTCTTTATCTAAAATACGCATGACAATCGACTCGCCATAGACAGTGGGTAAAACCGAAACACGTAAGTCGATATCGCGACCACCCGTGCGAGCCTGAATACGTCCGTCTTGCGGAATGCGTTTTTCAGCCAAGGAAACTTCCGCCATGAGTTTAAGTCGAGAAATCACTGAAGGCTGCAAACGCTTAGGTGGACCCTTCATTTCTTGCAAAACACCATCGATTCGAAAACGAATACGAAATCTTTTCTCGAGCGGTTCTAAGTGAATATCGGAGGCTTTTCGACGGATAGCATCAACAATGAGAGAATTCACATACCGTATAATCGGTGCGTCATCTTCTTTGACTTCTCCAGTCTGAGGTAAATCGACCGAAACCCCATCCTCATCGGTCTCTTTGCCAAAGACTTCTTCGTAAGAAACATTTAAAGCCCCACCTCCATAACAGCGATTAATCGCCAGTTTTAAATCTTCAGGGGTCGCGAGCTTAGGGTTAATCGGCAACTTAAGCACCCGAGAAAGAGAATCGAGTGTCTCAGTGTCCAAGGGATCAGCAATGGCAACCAAGAGCTCAACGCCGTCCATCTGTAATGGAAGAATTGTCGAGCGCTCAGCATGCTCACGGCTGATAAGTTTTAAGATATCTTCAGAAGGTGTGACCTGAGAAACGTCCACCACCTCCATATCAAACTCCTTACCCAAAGCTTGGGTGATTGCCATCCAGGTAACCTTGCCTGTTTCAACTAACTTCGCGATGGCC
>RFOO01000252.1 GCA_009926645.1 bacterium
CATTGGCTTGGTGGCAAGCAATACATGTCCGATTATAAACCGACTCACCTCGCTTCATGACCTCGGGGTCGGGCGCACCCATCAGAGAATTGGCTACTAGAACAGAAGCCAGCGACAGCATCCACTTCGATAAAAAATTCATATTAAGACTACAGATGATAAAGAATGTTTGTTCCGCAATCCGATTGATAAGATTAAGTTTTGCACTTTTTTTGTATTTAATTATTTTGTATTATTACGACATTATTTTATTTTAACCCTCTTCTTTTGTCATTTTGGCAAAAATATAGTATTATTATATCCTTTATTTATTTGGTGTTTGACGGATTTCGGAAATTTTTTACATAATTTTTAATATTGTATGGATGCGTCTAATACCCCTATGGACGACGATTCTCTTCGCGAGATTCGCCTTCCCAGCCTAAGTAATCTTTTCGAACACCTTCCTGGCGTTTTATTTTTTGCTAAAAATGATCGTGGCCAATTCATTATGGCTAACGCGGCTTTTGCGCAACGCTTTGGATTTATCGAACCCAATCAACTGGTAGGGAAAAGCGACTCAGATATTTTCCCTGCTGAGTTGATCGATGGATTTCGTAAAAAGGATCAAGAGATTATTCAAACTGGTAAGCCCGTTTATAGTATTATTGAATTATTCCCTAGTAATTCTGGTGAATATATTTGGCACGAAACCACCAAAATACCTCTGCAAAATCATCGTGGCAACCCGTGTGGGGTTTGTGGCATAGTGAGAGCTTACGAGGGCGTCAAAGCCTTGGTTACCCCCTTCCTCCAAGTTGAATCTGCTGCCGAGCATATTAAAAATAATCTCACCAACCCACTCGAGGTCGAGAAGCTTGCCCATCGTACTGGAATGTCTGTTCGTCAATTCGAACGAAAATTTCGGAAAGCCTATCGGGTTAGCCCCCGTACCTACCTCGTTCGCATGCGGGTGGCTGCAGCCTCTGATTTATTAAGAGAGACAACATTAAAACCCTCAGATATCGCTGAAAAAACAGGGTTTTATGATGCCAGTGACTTTTCCCGTCAGTTCAAAGCAGCGATGAAACTAAGCCCCAGAGATTACCGGCGACTACATCAAGGTCGCACAACTGGGCTGTAGCATAAAGAATGCTGCCGAAAAGAAGGCACATGCCCTCTCGACAGACGACGAAATCTTCCTATAACACGAGTCATACCCCTCCTTTTCCCTACCCAAAAAAATGAGTACAATCACTGATCAATCATCGGCGGTTCCTAATGCTAAACGATTGTTGTGGGCTGGCTTTATGGCCATTCTCGCAGCGGGCGTTGGCTTTGCCTTACGTGGCGGTATCTTCGGCGCTTGGGCGGCCGAATACGGCTTCACGGCATCGCAATTAGGAGCTATTGGCGGAGCTGGTTTTTCTGGCTTCTGCTTCGGCATTATCATCGGCGGCGTCATCGTAGACAAAATTGGCTACGGCAAACTCGTTGCTCTGGCTTTGCTCGGACACATTCTCTCAGCCGTTGTAACCTTTGCTGCTACCGATGCATCAAACGCTTATAGTTATCTTTACTGGGGTATGTTCATCTTCGCTTATGCGAACGGAACCCTTGAAGCCGTCGCCAACCCTCTCGTGGCAACGGTCTTCCCACAAAATCGCACTCACTACCTTAACATTCTGCACGCTTCTTGGCCTCTCGGCATGGTTGTTGGTGCAGTCGCCAGTTATGCTCTGGCACACTTAGGATTTGGCTGGAAAGGACAGCTGGCCTTCTACCTCGTACCTACTGCCGCTTATGCCATCATGTTCATGGGACAGAGCTTCCCCAAATCCGAAGCCGCTGCCAAGGGTACGAGCTTTGGCGACATGCTTAAAGACGTTGGCAT